>NZ_CP139478.1:175000-325000 GCF_034259105.1 Limosilactobacillus reuteri
GATCCAAAAATGGTCGATTGAACAAGTGGCTCATGTAGTTAGAATCGCCTACAAGACCATCTACAACTGGATTGATCAAGGAGTATTGGATATTGGCGTGGCTGATTTACCTGACCATGGAATTCGCCGCCGACGAGCCATAGAAACCCGTGGGACTTTTAGCCATGGACGTTCCATTGAAGATCGTCCCGCTGAAGTTATTGACCGTCATACCTCAGGTCACTTTGAAGCAGATACAGTTTTATCTGGAAAGCGTAAAGGTCAAGCAATAGCTACGTTTGTCGAGCGTAAGAGTCGTCTTACCATCGTTAAACGGCTTCAGGGACGAGATAGTACCTCAATGACCAAGGCCATTTTAGAATTAGCTAACCAGTTAGAAGATAATCTCAAGACCCTTATTGTTGACCATGGGAAAGAATTCGCTAACTACAAGCTAATTGAAGAGCAGGCCAGGATTCCCCTCTACTTTGCGCATGCTTATTCTCCACATGAACGAGGCAGTAATGAGAATCGCAACCGAGTACTACGACGCTTTATCCCCAAAGGTCAACCGATTGAGGAAATCACTGATGATGAGTTAATTCAAATCAACTGGTATTTGAACTCCAGACCACTCAAATGCTTAAACTGGCGAACGCCGATTGAAGTCTTTTTACTTAATCTACGTCACTAAATTTGTTCAAGTTATTTCTTGCAATCTGCCATTTTAAATTGACATTTCAGGATTGCAATTTTGGATTGCGCTATAATATTTGATGAGGTGAAAAAGATGGTTGACAAAATTGTTGCACGACCGCTAATTACGATTGCAAATATTATCTGGAGCTTTAATCCGCAAACGCACTTGCCCCAAATCCTGCTTGTAAAACGGGCATATGCACCTTTTAAGGATCGGTGGGCACTCCCGGAAACTCTATTACGGAGCAATGAAAGCGCCAAAATTGCTTGCATTCGTTTGATTAAGGATAAAATTGGGGTTCAGCTTTCCAATAGTGCGACCGAACAATTAGCAACATTTACTAATCCCCAGCGGGTTAGTGGCGACCGCGCGTTGGCGATTGCTTACATGACATTTTTACCAGTGATGCCCCAGCTTAAAGCCGGATACGGGGCGACAGAAGTGCGGTGGTTTAGTCTCAATTTTGACCATGGTGACTTCCTGCTGCAAAACGGCGAACTTGTCTTGGGGTTATCCGACGATTCACCGTTAGCATTTGACCATCACCAAATTATTGGGACTGCAATTAGGCGCATTAAAAATAAATTAAACTATCAGCCTACGATTCTCCAGATCCTGGGGTCAACCTTTACTTTACGCCAGGCACGAGAAGTCTATGCGATCTTTTTACAAACAACGGTCGAGAAAATTGATAATTCTAACTTTAAGAAAACCCATCGAAAAATATTTAAGGAGGTTGGAACGGCTGCTACTAAGCGTTCGGGACGGCCACCTAAGCTATTTAAACTGGCGGAAGGTTGTATTTAAAAATAGCGGTGCTATAATCGGAATAATAAAAGTTAATCATACTTTTATTTTTTACTATAATTTAGGTACTTTTTACTTAAAAGATTGGAAGCAAATATTAGATGAATCATGAATTATTAACCGATATGTACGAATTTTCGATGGCAAATGGTTATTATCTAACGCTTTCTCATGATAAACAGGCTCGGTTTGATGTCTTTTATCGGAAGGCTCCTGATGATAGCAGCTTTGTCATCAGTGCTGGATTAAAGCAGGTAGTTGATGAAGTTAAGAACTGGCACTTTTCTCCTGATGATATTGCTTACTTGAAATCATTGAAGCATTTTTCGGATGACTTTCTTTTTTACTTAACTGAAGCCCACAATCGGTGCTCCATTGAAGCATTACCGGAAGGGACGCCGGTTTTCCCGCAAGAACCGTTTCTAAGTATTACTGGTCCCTTGATGGACGTCCAATTGCTCGAGACGCTTATTTTAAACATCATTAATCACCAGTCGTTGATTGCAACAAAGGCATGGCAAATCACAAATGCCGCGGACAATCGGCCAGTAATGGAATTTGGTGCGCGGCGGGCGCAAGGACCCGATGCCGCAATCTACGGAGCACGGGCTGCAATCATTGGTGGTTGTGGAAGCACCTCCAATGTTCTCGCAGCTAAACTGTTTAATGTGCCAGCAGTCGGGACAATGGCTCACGCCTGGATCGAAAGTTTTCCTGATGAATTGACCGCCTTTCGGGCATGGGCAAAAATTTATCCTGATAATGCGGCGTTGCTGGTTGATACTTACGATGTTTTGCAATCCGGGGTGCCAAACGCAATTAAGGTATTTAAGGAATTACGGGCTGCAGGGCATGAACCAGTCGGCATCCGCATTGATTCAGGGGACATTGCCCAACTAGCAAAGCAGGCCCGGAAGATGATGGATGATGCAGGGTTCCCTGATGCGAAGATCACTGCCTCGAATGCTCTCGATGCTCATATTATCAAGTCGCTATTAAACCAAGGTGCTCCACTGGACAACTTTGGAATTGGGGAAAGATTGATAACGAGTTCATCTAGTCCCGTTTTGAGTGGGGTCTATAAGATGGCGGCGCTTGAAAATAAAGGTAAGTGGGAGCCCAAAATCAAGATCAGCAATAGTCGAGAAAAGGTAACGCTGCCGGGACATAAGCAGGTTTACCGCTTATACGATAAGCATGATCCCCAGCATGCCGTTGCGGATGTGATTGCCCTGGCTGATGAACAGATTGGGTCCAAGATTACGGCAATCAGTGCCGACGTTCATGTGACCCGGAACAAGGTTATTTTGACTGACTTTATTGCTAAGCCGTTACTGCAGCAGGTGTTAACGCCTGATAAGACAGCGACATGCGAAGCTAATCCCTTTGTAATTCAACGGTTTGCGAAGAAGAATTTAGCACAGTTGCCGGCAGCAACCCAACGCTTGCTCAATCCTGACCGCTTCCCTGTTTATCTAACGAAGCGTCTTGCTGATTTACAACAAAAATTAATTGATGAAGCTACCAATATGTAAGAGAGGTAAGAAATGATGGCAAAAGCATTATTGATAATTGATTATACTTATGATTCTGTTGCAGATGACGGTGCACTAACATGCGGTAAGCCGGCGCAAAAGCTTGAGAATAGTCTCGTTGAATTGGTCGATAAATTTTATCGGGCAGGGGATTATGTAATCTTCCCAACCGATGGGCATACGGGGGATAAGTTTAGCCCGGAATATAAGCTATACCCCCGGCACAATATTGTTGGGACGCCAGGACAGTTACTATATGGCGAGTTAAAGGAGTGGTATGACCAGCACTGCGATAGCGACCGGGTATACCAGTTCAATAAGAATCGTTATTCCGCTTTTCAGAATACTAATCTCGATAATTATTTACGTGAACGAAAAATTGATGACTTGTGGCTTGCCGGCTTGTGTACTGATATTTGTGTTCTTCATACGGCCATTTCTGCCTATAATTTGAATTACCATCTTACTATTCCGACGAAAGACGTCGCAACCTTCACTAAGAATGGTCAACAGTGGGCGCTGGATCATTTTAAGAATTCATTAGGG
The DNA here is from genome assembly GCF_034259105.1 of Limosilactobacillus reuteri. NCBI lineage: Bacteria > Bacillati > Bacillota > Bacilli > Lactobacillales > Lactobacillaceae > Limosilactobacillus > Limosilactobacillus reuteri. Next base: position 178,568 of record NZ_CP139478.1, read on the forward strand.
GCAACCTTGGTTTAATGAATTTTGACCGGAAAGAATAGACAAATTTTTATGCAATAGTTAAAGTATAGTTTACTTAAATATTGTGATCCCTTGGGCAAACGTGGAAGCTAACAATGAAGGTAGAACGTCCAAGTAATCGTAATTAAAAGTAGCTCTTGTAACAGTTAAGTGGTGCAGTAGGAAGGGCTAGCCATCCTAAACACCTATTGGTTGAATTTTCAGAAAATTAATAAAAATATGATTGGCTATCAAAAGTCTACTATGATACATGGTACAGTGTGTAAACGTTGATATATCAAGATATTCTACACTTGAATACGAATATAAGGCAATTGCTTCGACAACACTATTAAGAATGTCAGCCGTCGCTGTTGATGAAGAAGAAACATTATGAAAAGGCCAAAGACACATATAGCAATTTTGCTGAATTCGATTTAACGCTTGGTGCGTGGGGAGTTTTTATGCGAGATAAAGATAAAATTTTAGGAGCATTATATGGACAAGCAATTGGTGATTCAATGGGTATGCCTACTGAATTATGGCCAATTCAAAAAATTCGGGATAAGTTTGGCCGGAATATTACAACCTTTTTAGATGGTACAGACGATAATAATATTGCGATTAATTTTAAGGCTGGTGAGTACACCGATGATACCAACCAAGCGTTTGCAATCTTAGATGCGCTCATTGAAACAAACTGGGAACCAGATACTAAAGTACTAGTTAAGCACATTATGAAGTGGGCTGTCGCTGTTGGAGCATGGACCAATAATATTTTAGGCCCAAGTAGTAAAGCAGCACTCAAACTGGTAAAGGAAGGGAAGAACCCATCTGAAGTTACCAAAACTGCTTTAACTAATGGTTGTGGTATGCGGATTTCACCAATTGGTACTCTTTATGAACCTGAAGACTTTGATCAGTTAATTGAGATGGTTTATGAGGTTACTAAGATTACTCACTCTAGTGATGTTTCCATTTCAGGAGCTGCAATGATTGCAGGAGCTGTTACTGCTGCAATGGCTGACTACGACTGGGATGACATTATTGATTATGCTAAAAAGGCAAACGATGCTGGTTTTAAATTAGGTACGCCAACGTGGGCTGCACATAACAAAGAACGGCTTGAAGTCGGGATTGCCCTTGCACATAAGTACGAAGGTAATGATGAAGCATTTAGTCGAGCAATTTCCAATACTGTTGGAACAGGAACCACGATTTCAGAGAGTATTCCAGCAGCACTGGCAATTGCTTACTATGCTAAGGACGTAAAGAAGAGTGCCTTCATTTGTACTAATTTAGGTGGCGATACCGATACGATTGGCGCAATGGCAACTGCAATTTGTGGAGCAAAAGTTGGTGCTAAAAACATTCCAGAAGACTGGAAAAAGTTAATTGACGAAAAGAACCCTCAACACAATATTCAAGAGTTTGCAGATAAGATTTCTGAATTTAAGGCATAGTAAAATGAGGTGAATTACTATGGATAATGAATTTGTTAAAGTTCCAGAAAAAGATAAAACGTTAAGTCCTGAGAAACTTTTCTATAACTGGTTTGCTGCTAATATCGGTATTATGGGTTTCGTTTATGGTGCTATTATTGTTAGTTATCATTTATCCTTCTGGCAATCAGTTACGGCAGCGTTGATTGGTGCATTGACTTTTGCAATTCCGGGTTGGGTTGCAATGATTGGGCAACGTGAAGGTGTAACCACATTTAAGATGAGTCGAGCAACTTTTGGTACGCATGGTAACAAAATTCCTAACTTTATGGCTTGGCTAAATATGGTTGGCTGGCTTGCTGTCAATGTAATTACTGGTACTTTACTATTTTCTGCAATGCTAAAAACAATCCATGTCCCACAAACTGGCTTTACAAAGTTTATTTGTTTAGTTGTTTTCGCAGGATTAGTCTTTCTGTCAGGTATCTTTAAGGAAGATACTTTAGCTAAAATTCAGACTTGGTTAAGCTGGATATTTGGTGGATTAACATTAGTTATGTTGATTATGTTCTTAATGAACGCAAATTGGGGTGAGGCATTTGCTATGAAGCCGGGCAGTTGGGTAACAGGCTGGTTACCAGCTGTTGCCTTCATTGCTGCCGGTTCTAGTATCTCATGGTCAATGGCTGCAGCTGATTGGGGTGCATACGTTCATCCTAACACGAAGCCATCTGCTACTTTTTGGAATACTACTTTAGGTGCTGCTACACCACTTTTCATTTTAATGGCTGGTGGGGTATTGCTAAGTACAATTTCCCCAAGTTTAGCTAGTGCAAGTGACCCATACCAAGTAATGTATGGAGCTATTCCAGGCTGGTTTGGTTTTCTCTACTTCTTGGTGGCTGCTGGTGGTATTATTCCACAATGTTTAGTTTCATTCCGTTCAGCGCGAATCAATCTTTCTACGATTGGAATTAAAGTTTCACAAAAGACATCATTAATTTTGCATGCTGTGATTATTATTCTAATTTCTATTTATGTTTTGTTTATTTCTGGTGACTTTTTAAGCAACTTTGAATTGTTCTTAAACTTCTTGGGCATTTGCCTTGCTTCATGGGTTGCTATCTTCTTAGTAGATAGCGTTATTTACCGTAAGAATGGCTATGATGTTAAGCTAATGGAACCAAATTCATCTGTACACTATAACTGGCCAGGAATTATTTCTTGGATTATTGCTACTATTTTCGGCTTTCTCTTTACGTCAAATGCAGCATATCGTGGACCGTTTGCTCATGGTATTTTTGAAAATAACAGTAGTTTGGCTGTCTTCGTTTCAGGGATTGCTGCAATTATTGTTATGTTTATTAAGAGTAGTGATAAGCAGGAGGATTGAGTATTATGACCAAAAAAAGTCTAATTATTGGTGCTGCTTTTGTAGATGTAATAATGGACGTTGCGCAGATGCCGACTTCGGGCAGTGACGTTACAGCAAAATTAAAGTCCTATAATGTTGGTGGTTGTGCTTTCAATGTCTACGGTGCAATTAAACACTATCTAGGTGCTAACTCTGCTGACCTTTTTGTGCCTGTGGGAAAGGGACAATATAGTGAAATAGTTCGAAAAACAATGAATTATAGCAAAATTCCAATTTTACTTGAGGATAACCATCAAGATAACGGTTGGGATCTTTGCTTGGTTGAGCCAAATGGTGAGCGGACTTTCATCACGGTTCCAGGAATTGAACAGGATTGGAAAGATGAGTGGTTTAGTAAGATTAATTTGTCTGATTATAAGTATTTCTATGTAAGTGGTTATGAAATGGAAGACGTAAAATCAGCCAATTTACTGTTGGACCACTTGGAACAACGTGATAATGATTCATACATTCTGTTTGACGCTTCACCACGAATTAGTCATATTGATTCCCAGATTTTAAATAGGCTAATCACAAAAGGCGTAATTATTAATGCCAATGAGGATGAAATTGGTTTTCTTAGTGATAGAGATACATTGGAAGAAAAGACAAGTGACGTTTTTGGAAAAACTGACGAACCAGTTCTTGTTACTCTAGGTGCTAAGGGAACTTACTTATATGATGATAATGGTGGAAGAATCATTAGCAGTGATAAAGTCGAAAATGTTGTCAATACAATCGGTGCTGGTGATACTCACTGTGGTGGAGTGATTGCTGGACTGCTAAATGGTAATTCATTTGCAGAAGTATGTAAGATTGGAAATAATCTTTCTGCACAAGTTATTCAGCAAGAAGCTGGAAGCCTTATCTAATAGTTTTTGTTATTACATAAATTGAATAACAGGTAAAACAGAGTACGTAGGCTATAATGCTGCCTTTTTAATCAGTGATCAAAATGCAACAACTACAAAAGATGCAGTTTATCAGGGTAATGATGTTATGAAATTTAAGGATAAATGGGAAATAACTGGTGTTCTGACTTCTCAAATAGATGAATTACTTTACAAACGGCGAATTAAAAATAAAGTATGTCGTTTTAGTGAATTACAAAAACGAATGCCAAATTGTTCTAGGCGAATGCTATCTTTACAACTTAGCGGATTAGAAAAAGATAACATTGTCGAAAAGAAAGTATATCCAGTCATTTCTCCTAAAACAGAATATAAATTAACCCGTTTTGGACAAACGTTAACTCCACTTATTATTGAAATGGAGAAATGGGGAAGAATATATAACACTATAAATTTAGAATAAAATTAAAAAATGATGTGAATTTTTATTGATTTCTAATTATGGTTATGATAAGATCTTACTATTAATTAAGACGAAAGCGAGAACAGATTAATGTCATTTACTACTAATGTACACGTAAATATTATTATTATTCGGATCATTAATTAGATGATGCGAATAATTAGTGCTGTTCGTATCACTATACTAGGGATGTGAACAGTGATAGTGGTAGAGACATTTCTGTCGGCCAGCTGACTGTTCAACAGTTAGCTGGTTTTTTTAGTGCGCCCGGCATGGGTATTAGCTAGGTGGTGAAAGTCCGCTATGGGCCGTAGTAGTCGGAACCATGAGCTGAGGACAAGGGTGTCCACCGTGAGGTGGAATCTGAAGGAAGTCTAAGGCAAAGTACTGCATCGATGAACAAGAAGTAGCTATAAGGCTGAAATTAACTGGATAAGGCTGCTAGACAAGTTGAAGTCCAATACTACTCGAAGTTGGTCTCAGTAAAGCTAACGATGACATGGTACGAAAGCTAATATTCTTACCCGGGGAGATCTGGCCTACACGTTTCCGACAAGAGGAATAAGTTTAATTTCCACAGAAACAAGCGGTGCAGTGATGCAGTGTTGAGTAAGCCAGAAGTCAGCCGAGGTCATAGTAGTTTGAATAATCAGATGAAGGACTGAACGACAATAACTTGTAACTTATATCGGAGGTGTAATCAGGTGCGACAATCGCAGAAAACAGAACAACAAGCTGACCGCTTGTCGAGGATAGGTTTGGAAAACCGAAAGTACACAAGGGCGCGTAGTACCGGTTATGGTGAAGGTAAAGGTATGAGTGTCACTATCCAAGACCTGGTCTTGGATCGCAATAACCTTAATCAGGCTTATTTGCGAGTTAAGAGAAATAAAGGAGCAGCAGGCGTTGACGATATGACAGTCAATGACCTTCTGCCATATCTCAGAGAAAATAAGACGGAACTGATCGCTAGTTTGCGTGAGGGCAAGTATAAACCAGCTCCAGTCAAACGGGTAGAAATTCCGAAGCCTAATGGTGGAGTAAGAAGACTTGGAATACCAACGGTGGTGGACCGAATGGTTCAACAAGCTGTAGCCCAAATTCTTACGCCTATCTTTGAGCGTATTTTCTCTGATAATAGCTTTGGCTTCCGTCCCCACCGTGGGGCCCATGACGCTATTTCAAAAGTAGTAGATCTTTATAATCAAGGTTATCGAAGAGTTGTCGACTTAGACCTAAAAGCCTATTTTGATAACGTTAATCATGACTTGATGATTAAGTATCTCCAACAATATATTGATGACCCATGGACACTAAGACTCATTCGTAAGTTTCTAACTAGCGGAGTCTTAGACCATGGGCTTTTCGCTAAGAGTGAAAAAGGAAACCCCACAAGGAGGGCCATTGTCACCACTACTGGCGAACATCTATCTAAATGAGTTGGACGAAGAGTTGACTAGACGTGGTCACCACTTTGTGCGCTATGCGGATGATTGTAACATCTATGTTAAAAGTCAACGAGCCGGAGAACGAGTAATGCGAAGCATTACCCAGTTTCTAGAAAAGCGCTTGAAAGTTAAAGTGAACCCAGATAAAACCAAAGTCGGTAGCCCGCTACGGTTGAAGTTTCTTGGCTTTTCGTTGGGTGTAGACCACAATGGGGCCTACGCCCGTCCAGCTAAACAATCGCAACAACGAGTAAAGAAAGCACTGAAGTTATTAACTAAACGTAATCGTGGAATATCTCTGACAAGAATGTTTGAAGAAATTCATCGAAAAATGCGTGGGTGGCTTCAGTACTACTCAATTGGGAAACTAACTAACTTTATTCAACGCCTTGACAAGTGGTTGAGGGTCCGAATAAGGCAGTATATTTGGAAGCAATGGAAAAAGTTTAAAACTAAGGTAACTAACTTACAGAAGTTGGGGCTGCCCCAGCATGATGCATATGTCTTCGCTAGTACCCGAAAGGGCTACTGGCGAACTGCACATAGTAAGACCTTGAGCTATTCTCTAACTAATAGAAAACTGGAACAACTCGGACTTATGAATATGTCCAAGACGCTCCAGTCAATTCAATGTGATTAAGTTGTCGAACCGCCGTATACGGAACCGTACGTACGGTGGTGTGAGAGGTCGATAATTGAACTAATCAATTATCTCCTACTCGATTTGAAGGGATGTGGAAAAATGGAAAGTGAAATTAAGACTAGAAGTGATAATAGATCGTAAATTAAACTGAAATGAGAGGTAAATACTATGGATAGTACAGTAACTAACACCCCGCAGACAAACAGCAAGCTTAATGTAAAACGTGATCCTGTCAAGACAGTAATTTTGGCTTCGATGATGGGAACGGCAATTGAGTTTTTCGATTTTTACGCTTACGGGACTGCATCTGCTGCCTATTTTCCCAAAATTTTCTTTCCGCAAATGACCCCTTTACTCGCAACACTTTTAAGTTTGTTGACTTTTGGAGTAGCCTTTGTAGCACGCCCGGTAGGTTCCTTCCTCTTTGGACATTATGGTGATCGTTTAGGACGCAAGAAAACGCTTGTGGTCTCACTTTTAGTAATGGGAGTGGCAACGGTAGCCATTGGTTTCATTCCTAGCTATCAAGTTATCGGCGTTTGGGGAGCATTGTTACTTTGCCTTTGTCGGTTTGTCCAAGGAATCGGGCTTGGAGGCGAATGGTCCGGAGCTGTGTTAGTAGCTACTGAAAATGCTCCGGCTAACAAGCGGGCATTATATGGTGCATTTCCGGAAGTGGGAGCACCAATCGGATTCTTCCTATGCAATGGCTTATTTTTTGCTTTAGAACGGGTACTAACACCAACGCAAATGATGACGTTTGGTTGGCGAATTCCTTTTTGGGCCTCGGCTGTTTTAGTCGTTATAGGGTTATATGTCCGACGTCGTTTACAAGAAACACCTTTGTTTAAGTTGGCTCAAGAACGTGATAACACAACTGCTTCGCCTCTTCGTGAAGTATTCAAATCTAATTGGCGTGAAATCTTAAAAGGAACTTTCATCATGGGAGCAACCTATGCACTATTCTTTACATTAACAACCTGGTCATTATCATATGCTACAACAGCTTTAGGTTTTACCTCTTCGGAATTTTTATTCGTCGTTTGTAAAATTAAGTTAGAAAAAATAAAAAGCCATTTGTGATAGACTTTTGAATATCCCTAATCAAAAGAAAGGCAATCACAAATGACCTATAAACATCTTACCACACGTGAATTAACTCTCATAGCTGATTTTTGGTATCAAGGTACTAAAGCTTATCGGGCTGCTAAATTACTTCAGCGTAGTCAAGAAACCATCTATCGTGTTTATCGTTTCCTCAACGACGGTAAAACCATCGACCAATATCTTCAGACTTATCAGCGTCATAAGCGTCGTTGTGGTCGGAAGCAGACCCAACTGCCAACTATCGAAGTTAACTATATCCATGCGCAAATCAAGGCAGGTTGGACTCCTGATACTATTATTGGTCGTCATGAACACCCAATTAGCTGCAGTATGCGCACCCTTTATCGCATGTTTGCCCGCAATCAGTATGGCTTTTCCGTTAAACAGCTACCGATGAAAGGAAAACGCCATCCCAATGGCTATGTGGAACATCGTGGTAAAGCTGGCCAATTAGGACGCAGTATCTATCAACGATATCGTGATTTTCCGCATTACCAACATGAATTTGGGCACTTTGAAGCTGATACAGTTCAAGGTAAAGCTCACCGCGGAGCGGTAATGACGCTAGTAGAGCGACAATCCAAAGTAATGATTGTCCTTAATATTCATCATAAAACAGACGAAGCAGTGAATTGTCAGCTTGATCAATGGCTCGCTAAACTGCCACGTCACTTTGTTAAATCAATTACTTTTGATAACGGGAAAGAATTTGCTGGATGGCGAGAAATAGCCAATAAGTATGATCTTCACACCTATTTTGCGGAAGTCGGTGCTCCCAATCAACGAGGGTTAAACGAAAATAATAACGGCCTCTTGCGTCGTGATGGTCTTAGTAAAAAGCTAGATTTTCGCGATTTACCAGACGAACTAGTCACTCAGCTAATGCATCGTCGCAACAATATCCCACGAAAATCTCTTAATTATCGTACACCATTAGAAGTATTCTTGAGTCATGTCACAGAAGAACAACTTTCACCTTTTTTCTAATTTAAATTGACATTTCAGGATTATTATTAATGGGTGCAATTGTTGAATTCGCTGTTTTGATCATGTTAACTTCTGTATTAGCAGATCGTGTTGGTCGGAAAAAAGTTTTATTAACTGCGTCAGTAGCACTAGTTGGCTATTCCTTGGTATTCCCATATTTCCTTACAGGACAACATAACTTAGTTGGCGTTTTACTCTTCTTAGGACTAGGATTCTTAGTAATGGGCACTCTTTATGGTCCAGTCGGCGCTGTTTTGCCTGAACTGTTCCCAACCAGAGTTCGCTATTCTGGTGCAGGAATTACTTATAACTTAGCTGCAGTGGTTGGGGCAGCTGTTGCTCCAACTGTAACAACTTGGTTAATTGCTAATTATGGATTACATTCGGCTGGATATTATATGCTAGTTTTATCAGTACTAGCAGTTATTTCTTGGTTATTGACAAAAGAAACAAAGGATGTGGATTATACTAAATAATATCTTGTTTAGAGGAATTAGTGAGAAAACCTACTGACTATAGTTATTAGATAAAAATTTATGTCCCCGTTAAAAAATGATGTAAAAATTCGGGGCAAGTCATAATTAATAAAGCCACTGGTAACACACATTAAGTGCTACTAGTGGCTTTATTAATTACATTGGTTGTCCCGTTGAGATTTCAAAGCCGGCTGTTACAGGAATTACTTCTCCTGTAATTGCACTAGCAGCTGGGCTAGCGACAAAATAAATTGCAGCGGCGACTTCTTCGGGTTCAACAATCCGATTTAATGGACTGTTTTTTGCGAATTTTTGTTTATCTTGGTGAAAAAGCGGGGTATTAGTCGGACCAGGTGCAACAACATTTACGCGAATATTATTTTTACCGTAATCAATTGCCATTGCCCGAGTCATGTTAATAATTGCTCCCTTGGCGGCATTATAAGCAACCATTGCTCGATCACCAGCCATTCCTGAGACAGAGGAAATATTAACGATACTACCATGATCTTGTTCAATCATTGTTGGTAAGAAGGCTTTGCTAATAAGGAAAGTCCCCTTAACATCAACATCAAAGATTTTATCCCAATCTTCTTCACTTGTTTCATGAACCTCGCCGTGAATAACGATTCCTGCATTATTGACAATCGCATCAACAGTTTTAAATTTATTGAGAGTTATTTGCTTAACATGTTCAACCTCACTTGATTTACTAATATCGGTTTGAATAAAAGCAACTTGTGCCGGAGAATACGTTTCGCCTAATTGTCGTTCAACTTGCATCCCCTTTGCTGCATCACGACCGATAAGCACCGTATTCCATCCATTTTCAAGAAAAATATCAGCAGTGGCAAGACCAATCCCAGAGGTTCCACCAGTAATAACAACTGTTTGCATATATAAAACTCCTCTCTAATCTTTTCTCTAATTATGACATTTTTGGCCAGATTTAGCTATTTGTTAGAAAAGTCTTTATAATAAAATAAGGATAAGGAGGGAATGTAATGAATACAGCAACTTTAAAAGCGCTCCAAAATTGGCTTCATGGACGTGGCTATACATTAGAACAAGTAGACGCACAACTAATTCTTAAATATCATGGACAAGAGCGAGCAGTCATTACGCCACCTGATCGCTATCAAGTGAAAGACCTTGACCTAAATTTTAATGCCTGGGTTGAGCTTAATAAGTGTATTCGCAATATTCGCCATTATTTAGCTAGTAACGAATAGAAAGCCTTTTCTTTGGCAAGAATACTTCCTCGTGATAGAGTTATTCATGAAGGGAATATAGTCCAAGGAGGGATAGTCATGATAAGAGTTGGAATAATTGGTGCTTCTGGAATGGCAGGCAGTGCAATCTATAAATTAGCATCGACAAAAAAAGATTTGAATGTAACTGGAATTGTTCGAAATGAAAGTAAGGCCAGAAAGATCCTTGGTGATGATGCCAATTTGATCAGTGGTGACATTTTTGCCTTAAATGATAGTTTGTTGTCGCGGTTTGATGTGATTGTTGATGCATATGGTACTAGTCCAGAGAATGCGGATCGGCAAGTAAGACTGGCTGAGAAATTAGTAGTTTTAGCCCGGAAACATAAAATCCGTTTAATTTTCATTCTTGGTGCCGGAAGCCTTAAAACTGGTAAAGATAAGCATCTATTTGTTGACGATATTGAAAAGATGCCTGGTGCGGAGACGTGGATTAATACACCCCGCCAGCAGTTAAAAGAATTACAGTATCTTGAAACCATTTCTGACATTGATTGGCTAGGAATTTCACCATCAGCAGTATTTGAAGCTGGGGTTGCTACTAATTATATTCTTGGTCAGGATGAATTATTATTTAATGAGGCAGATTGCAAGAAATAACTTGAACGAATTTAGTGACGTAGATTAATCAAGAAGATCTCGATTGGTGTGTGCCAGTTAAGACATTTAAGTGGTCGGGAATTCAGATACCAATTGATTTGAACCAGCTGGCGATCGCTCAGCTCTTCAATGGCTTGTCCCTTGGGAATAAACCGTCGCAAAACTCGATTACGGTTCTCATTACTACCGCGTTCGTGCGGTGAATAGGCATGGGCAAAGTAAACCTGAGTACCCGTTAGCTGTTCAATTGCCTGATAGTTAGCGAACTCTTTCCCATGATCCACGGTAAGCGTCTTGAGCTTGTCTTGAAGTTGACTAGCTAGTTCAAGTACGGCTTGAGTCATGGACTGACTGTCGCGACCATGGAGCCGTTTAACAATTGTCAGGCGACTCTTACGCTCCACAAAAGTCGCCACAGCTTGACCTTTACGTTTGCCAGAAAGTACGGTATCAGCTTCAAAGTGGCCGAATTCTTGGCGAGTTTCGACTTTATGAGGACGCTCCTCAATGGAGCGGCCGTGACTGAACGTACCACGCTTTTCTTTAGCACGATGACGACGAATTCCATGATCAGGCAAATCGGGTAACTGTACATCAAGCCATCCTTGATCAATCCAGTTATAGACCGTCTTGTAGGCAATCCCAACTACATGGGCAACTTGTTCAGGGGACCACTTCTGGACTTGAATCTTTTCCTCAATCAAGTGCTTAAGGCTTTTAGTGAGTGAAGACTTCCGCCCCCGTTGACTAACCTTGCGTTCAAAGTCAGTTTGCGCTAGTTCAGCTTGATACCCACTATTTAGCCGGTGAAGTTCGTTAAAGATGGTGGTCTTACTAAAGCCTAAGTAGTTAGCGATGTATCGCAAGGAACGTCCTTCATTATGAAGCGTTTCAATGACAACACGGTTCTGGAATGATAAAATAGTGGTGCTCATCAAGGTCCTTCTTTCTAATGGATTGTGTGGTAACACCATTAAAGACCTTGATGGGTTTTTCTGTCCACTTAAATGTTCAACTTAAATTTTACAATCTGCCATGAACAAAATGAATCAAAGGTAACTGCAGGGACAATGGCGAAGTTAGTGGTCAATGAAATTTTAGCACCACGCCACCATCGTGAACGAATTACCGTTATTGATGCAGAATAGTTATTAGAACTACAGTAAATACTAAAAGGCATGAGAACGCAAATCTCATGCCTTTTAGTATTAATCAACTAATTTTCCAATAATTGGGAGTTTTGAAACTGGTGAATACTTTTTGGCTGCTTGTTGATAGGTGACGTCTGATAAATCATGGCCGAAAACATTACCATGGATTTCCGCACCTTTCCACTCTGGAACCTCAGAAACATCATAAACGTTTCCGCGAACTCCAATATATGCTGGACGACCTTCTTGCCCGTTATATTGCGCTAATTCATTGTGAGTAAATGACCGCATAATAATCCCTCCTATAAGAAGCTGGAAATTGACTCGGCCTCTTCCTGTATGAGTGTAACGACATATGAAAATAGATGACGAATTTACTCGTTATCCTATCATCACTATAACACGAAAATGGTAATGACATCGGAAATTCAATTTATTCAGTTGCTAAGTTTGCAGCAGGACTTTCGGTTGGGACTTTCACAAGCATTCCTGCAATGATAGTTAGGATCGTAACGAGGAATGGAAAAAATGCCCAAGGAATGAAGTTTAACGGATTAATTTGTAAGGTACTAGCGATGAATACTCCAGAAACAGTCCATGGGACAATTGCGTTGACTGCGGCGCCTGCATCATTGAGAATTCGGGTTAAGTCAACTCGCTTTAAGCCTAATTTATCAAATGACGGGAGAAATGATTGCCCAGGAAGAATAATTGCGAGGTAGTGTTCCCCAACAAGGAGGTTAACCCCAATGCAAGTAAGGGCTGTGGAGAATGCTAATCGACCAGGCGTCTTTACAATCCCAGTTAAGTGATTAATGATGGCGCTAATAATATTGAACTTGATCAATAAGCCACCTAAAGCAAGCGCGAAGATAATTAGGGCTAGAGAAGTAAGCATACTAGAGATACCACCTTTAGAAAGCAATGTATCGATTGTTTTATCACCGGTATGGGAAACGTAACCAGTCATGATGGTATTAGTAATCGTAGTGAGGCTGGTTTTAGGTGCATGGATCCAGCCAAGTACGACCGCGAAGAGTGAGCCAAGGCCAAGGGAAGGAATAGCAGGAACTTGGAAAATGGCTAATACGATTAGGAGCAGAACTGGGAGAAGAGCCCATCCTGAGATCCAGAACCCATTTTGCAGACCGGCCATCATTTGGTGAACGGCACCTAAGCTAACATTTTTGGAGTTTAACCCTAAGAAGGTGTAAAGAATAAGACAGATTGCCCAGGCAGGAATATCGGTGGTGAGCAGGGATTTAATATGCTTGTAGATACTAATTTCACCAACACTGGCGGCAAGGTTTGTGGTTCCTGAAAGCGGGGAAATATTTGAACCACAAAAGGCGCCTGAAACGATTACCCCCGCAGTTAACCCCGGGTTGATTTTAAGGGTTGCACCAATGCCAATAAAGGCGATCCCCATTGTCGATACAGTTGTAAATGAGCTTCCACAAGCGACTCCAACAAGGGTACAAACGATAAAAACTGTTGGTAGGAAGAACTTTACAGAAATAATTTCAAACCCAAAGTACATAATTGTTGGAATAGTGCCTGAGAAAATCCAGGTAGCAATTAAGACACCGATAGAAAGAAAGATAATGAGGGGGTCAACACCGGCTCGCAAACCATGACGCATTCCATTCATTATTGTATCCCATTTAAATCCACGAATTCGTCCGTAAACGGCGAGCAAAACAAAGGAAATAAATAATGGGGCTTGCGGTTCTTGGTGTTTAAAAATAATAGGGTAGCCTAAGATGCATAAAATAACGCCAAGAATAAGTAAACTTTCGCTAAAGCCAATCACTGGCTCAGGACTATTTTTTGATTTGTTAATAGTTTTCATTGTGTAATTCTCCTTATTTTTTAATAAAAAATACCAACTAGATCAGCGGCATTTGCTTAATCTAGTTGGTGTTACGGTAGTATAAAAAAATCGCGGAAACTACACGCCCTTACTAGATCAATGTACCTAGCAAAGGACTCATTAAAACAACCCTGCTTAGGTACGAACACCGCTGTCCGTACCTAAATGAGTACAGACAATTATGCACGGTAAGCATAGTTGTTATAATACTTGGTTGAACTTAATGAGTGTTGAATCATGTTAGTCGTTCCTTTCAAGTTAAGTTGTAATTATTAAAACATTCTAATTTGATTTTGTCAAACTTTAATTTTAAAATTCGCCAGAAATATCTTTATCAGAAAATGAATGAGGGTCGGGGACAAAAGAAATATCGGTGTCAATTATTCCAAATTTTTCTCGCATTACATTTTCGATGTGCTCTGATAATTGGAAACTTTTGAGGATCGTCATTTTAGCGTTAACCATCACGGAAGCATCAAGCGTGACCACATTTCCGTTATAGTGAGCTTTTAGTTCGACAACTTTTACAACGTGCGGAATGTTGGTGATTGTTTGGCGATACTCCTGTTCAGCGCGGGGGTCAAAGTAGTCGGTTAAGTTAAGACTGCTTTCAAAGAAAATTTTTAGTCCAGAATATAGAATAAAGAAACCGACGACAATACTGGTAGCACCATCAAGCCAACGAAGGTTAAAGAGGAGGGCACCGCCAATTAAAATCAAAGTTCCAATACTTGTGAAAGCATCACTCAGACTATCTTGGGCGGAAGCAAGCAACGCGGCGTTTTTTAATTTAAGTCCTGTTTGGCGATTCATATACCAAACAACTAACATAATAACTGACGCGATTCCGGCCCCAATTAATGCGACTGGTTGTGGAACCACCCGGCTTGCAGGATTGAGGAGACTTTTAATGCCATCGATAATAACGCTTAAAGCAATCGCAACCATAACGACCGCTGTGACAAGGGAAAAAATTGTCTCATAACGCCAACGAACGAATTGTACTCGCTGGTCAGATCCCATGTGCGCTTGATAATTTCCCGAAGGCAGCCGTGCACCAATGATATCATCATCATCGACATCCTGGGCAATGTGTAAGCCCATCATCAGTAAAAAGGTCGAGATAATTCCCGAAAGGTTGTTGAAAGCATCGGCCCGTAACGTCTGCGATTTACTTATTTCAGCTAACCAGTACTCGATAATTGAAATAACAACATAAGCAACCAAGTTATAGATTAAATGGTGTTGGGAAGCCCGAATCTTTGCTAGTTCGTTTGCTTGCGTTTTTTCCCAGTTATTCATTTCTTCGGTTGTATGTCTTTTAAATTTAGTCATTAATTTAAGAACTTCCTTGATTAGGTGGATTATAGAATGAAGTTAGCCACCCAGTTGGTGGTAAATAAAAAACGCCATTCGGCGTGACATCAGGTATCATATTAAGTGAACCAAACCTATATGAAAGGATGTCCGTCAAATGACGCACTTAAATGATACCATGTCTACTAGTTTATTGACTACTCATAAAAAGAATGCTCATCTTACTAAAGAAGAACGTGTGATGATTGCGACTTTAAAGTCGCAAGGACTTTCCAATCGCGCAATTGGTCGCCAATTAGGAGTTAATCATCAAACAATTAATAACGAGCTCAACCGTGGTACGGTCCGCCAACTTCGTCGTCAAAAATCTAATGGTAAGATTTACGAATATTCTTACTACATCTATAGTTATGAAGCTGGTCAGGCCACATATCTTGAACATCACCGCCATTCTGGTCGTCGTCGCTTATATTATTCTTCAAAGCAATTTTTACGATTAGCTGATCAGCTAATGCTTGGTGAGTTTGACGACCACCATTACTCCCCACAAGCGGTTATTTATAAGGCTCGAGATTTAATGAATGATGGCACCCTGATCCCAAAGTCGGTTGTAACTTTATATCAATGGATTAATGAGGGTGTGCTTCGTACGTCCAATTTAGACCTCTTTGAAAAACCTAAACGTAAGCATCATCGAACTCATCCGCAAGCTAAAAGGTGCTTAGGGCCTAATATTGCTCAACGACCTCAAACTGCGGACCAACGGTCCGAAATTGGCCATTGGGAACTAGATACAGTTCAGGGACAGAAAAACGGTAATGACAGTGTTGTACTAGTAATGACTGATCGCCTTTCACGAGTTAATATCACGAGTAAAATTGCTGGTAAAACTGCGCATGCAGTAAATCAGTTCTTTATAAATTTACGCCAGAAAATGGGCACAGATGCTTACTATCACATCTTTAAGACAATAACCTCTGACAACGGTTCAGAATTTAGTGAGTTAACACAAGTTCACGATCATGTTTTCTATGCTGATCCGTATTCCCCTTGGGAACGTGGATCCAATGAGATCAATAACCGGTTTCTCCGCAAGGAGATTACCAAAGGTGAAGCTATAAATAACTATAGTAGTGCTCAGATCATAGCGACTAATGATTGGATGAATCACTATCCACGAGCTATGTTTAATGGACATTCGTCAATGGATATCTATCGTAAGGCCTTCTACCAAGAGATATCACAGCTCCATCAACCAATAATCAATTGGTCAGTATTATTTATTTGAGTCCAGTGGCTAACTTATTCTTGAAATTTAGGAATTTTAATTATTAAGCAAAAGCGAGTTGATTCTTTAAAAAACCAAGTTATTCAGCTAGCTTGTTTAATTCTTTTAAGGCTAATGGGAATTTTGTAAAGCCGTCACTAGTCAAAAAGTGGCCACCTTTTTCTGTAACTATGAGTTTTGCTCTAATTTGATTAGCGACCGCAATGCTATTTTGATAAGGAACGATTGGATCATCTTTAGCTGTTATAACGGTAGCTTTAGCGAGTTTAGGGAGTATATGCTCATAATGAGGCCGATCTTTCATAAACTCATCTAATTCGGGATAAGCTGGTAATCCTTTATCAAATGCTCCCACCAGTAAAAGTCGAGCATCTTTAACATAATGACGTTCAATATAACGAAGGGCCGTAATGCAGCCGAGACTATGAGCGACGAGGATGAGGTTATCTTGGGGATGAATTTGTTCGTCAACCGCTTGATCCCATTCAGCTTGTTGGGGATTGAAGGGATTTGGTAACCATATCCGATCAAGGGCGATTATTGGTTTCACTTCTTCTTCGAGCCATGGGAACCAGTCGTCATCCCTGGTAGAAGTGCCATGAATTAAGTATGCGTTCTTCATTATTACTACTCCTATTTCATAAAGTGTTTCAATACTACCATGCCGATGATTAATAATAAAATGGCAATCGAATTAGTAAGAATTTCATAAGGCTGACCGTGGGCAGCAATTAGTCCCCGAATTAAAGCCATAATTCCTAAGCTTAATAGAAAATCGACTGCAATCCGGCCATGATGTTTTAGCGCGGCAATTATCATTGTCATAAATGAAAAGAAAAGGAAAAAGACAATAACGCGATCCAAAATCTTAAAAATGACATGGTCCGTATTTCCCGCTTGCATAAGGGGAATCAGCGAAAAAGTTTCTGTAAATAAGATAATAGTTAATAAAATCCCTAGAATTGCTAGGGCACCGATTGTGCATAGACGCAAAATATGGCTAAAATTGGCTGCTAATTTGTATATTTTTTTCATGCTCCGATACTCCTCAAGAAAACGCTTTAACTTTAGGATAGCAATGATCAAGAAATTTAGCTAATATTTAACAAAATAATTGTTAAAAATATGCCATACTTAAAGATGGATAACAAAAGGAGGAGTGAGAAATGCGCAAACCCTTTATTGCTGCTAATTGGAAGATGCATAAAAATGTCCAAGAATCGGTTGAATTTGTGGATGCAATTAAAGGAAAGCTGCCAGATCCGCAAGAAGTTGAAGTAGGAATTGCAGCCCAAGCTTTTGCATTACCCAGTATGGTTCAAGCTGCTGATGATTCAGGATTAAAGATAATCGCACAAAACGCGGCTGCTGAATATTCGGGAGCTTTCACTGGTGAAATTAGCTTACGAGGCTTAGCTGACGCTGGCGTTTCATATGTAATGTTAGGACATATTGAACGGCGCCATTTATTCCACGAGGATAATGAGTTGGTTAATCGGAAAGTGTTGGCAGCCCTTCAAATGGGAGTTACCCCGATAATTTGTACAGATGAAACGATGGTCCAGAAAGAAGTTAATGGTGAAATTCACTACGTTTTCCAGCAATTGATGAGCGTATTGAGGGGCGTTTCTCTTGATCAAATTAAAAATGTAGTTGTTTCCTATGAACCAAGTTGGGCAGTTGGATACGGTCAGCACGCCAATCCAGTTCTTGCTGAAGAAGGATGCCGTCAAATTCGGCGAACAATTGCTGATAATTATACTTATGAGATTGCTGATAAGATTCGGATCCTCTATGGGGGAAGCGTCAATCCGGATAATATCGGAATGATTATGAACAAGCCAGATGTAAATGGGGTATTAATCGGTCGGGCAAGTTTAGATGTTGATAATTTCTTGCGAATGGTTAATTATTTAAAAAAGGACCAAGAAAAATAAAAAAGTCTTTCTCTTTACCGTCATTTTGTGTTATAGTTATTAACAGTTGTTATGGCGGTATTGGTGAAGTTTGGTTAACACACCGGTTTGTGGGTCCGGCACGCGTGGGTTCGAATCCCACATACCGCCCTGACCTAGCGCGATGGCAAAGGATTTTTCCTTTGCTGTCGCGTTTTTTGGTGCGCCCGGCATGGGTATTAGCTAGGTGGTGAAAGTCCGCTATGGGCCGTAGTAGTCGGAACCATGAGCTGAGGACAAGGGTGTCCACCGTGAGGTGGAATCTGAAGGAAGTCTAAGGCAAAGTACTGCATCGATGAACAAGAAGTAGCTATAAGGCTGGAATTAACTGGATAAGGCTGCTAGACAAGTTGAAGTCCAATACTACTCGAAGTTGGTCTCAGTAAAGCTAACGATGACATGGTACGAAAGCTAATATTCTTACCCGGGGAGATCTGGCCTACACGTTTCCGACAAGAGGAATAAGTTTAATTTCCACAGAAACAAGCGGTGCAGTGATGCAGTGTTGAGTAAGCCAGAAGTCAGCCGAGGTCATAGTAGTTTGAATAATCAGATGAAGGACTGAACGACAATAACTTGTAACTTATATCGGAGGTGTAATCAGGTGCGACAATCGCAGAAAACAGAACAACAAGCTGACCGCTTGTCGAGGATAGGTTTGGAAAACCGAAAGTACACAAGGGCGCGTAGTACCGGTTATGGTGAAGGTAAAGGTATGAGTGTCACTATCCAAGACCTGGTCTTGGATCGCAATAACCTTAATCAGGCTTATTTGCGAGTTAAGAGAAATAAAGGAGCAGCAGGCGTTGACGATATGACAGTCAATGACCTTCTGCCATATCTCAGAGAAAATAAGACGGAACTGATCGCTAGTTTGCGTGAGGGCAAGTATAAACCAGCTCCAGTCAAACGGGTAGAAATTCCGAAGCCTAATGGTGGAGTAAGAAGACTTGGAATACCAACGGTGGTGGACCGAATGGTTCAACAAGCTGTAGCCCAAATTCTTACGCCTATCTTTGAGCGTATTTTCTCTGATAATAGCTTTGGCTTCCGTCCCCACCGTGGGGCCCATGACGCTATTTCAAAAGTAGTAGATCTTTATAATCAAGGTTATCGAAGAGTTGTCGACTTAGACCTAAAAGCCTATTTTGATAACGTTAATCATGACTTGATGATTAAGTATCTCCAACAATATATTGATGACCCATGGACACTAAGACTCATTCGTAAGTTTCTAACTAGCGGAGTCTTAGACCATGGGCTTTTCGCTAAGAGTGAAAAAGGAACCCCACAAGGAGGGCCATTGTCACCACTACTGGCGAACATCTATCTAAATGAGTTGGACGAAGAGTTGACTAGACGTGGTCACCACTTTGTGCGCTATGCGGATGATTGTAACATCTATGTTAAAAGTCAACGAGCCGGAGAACGAGTAATGCGAAGCATTACCCAGTTTCTAGAAAAGCGCTTGAAAGTTAAAGTGAACCCAGATAAAACCAAAGTCGGTAGCCCGCTACGGTTGAAGTTTCTTGGCTTTTCGTTAGGTGTAGACCACAATGGGGCCTACGCCCGTCCAGCTAAGCAATCGCAACAACGAGTAAAGAAAGCACTGAAGTTATTAACTAAACGTAATCGTGGAATATCTCTGACAAGAATGTTTGAAGAAATTCATCGAAAAATGCGTGGGTGGCTTCAGTACTACTCAATTGGGAAACTAACTAACTTTATTCAACGCCTTGACAAGTGGTTGAGGGTCCGAATAAGGCAGTATATTTGGAAGCAATGGAAAAAGTTTAAAACTAAGGTAACTAACTTACAGAAGTTGGGGATGTCCCAGCGTGATGCATATGTCTTCGCTAGTACCCGAAAGGGCTACTGGCGAACTGCACATAGTAAGACCTTGAGCTATTCTCTAACTAATAGAAAACTGGAACAACTCAGACTTATGAATATGTCCAAGACGCTCCAGTCAATTCAATGTGATTAAGTTGTCGAACCGCCGTATACGGAACCGTACGTACGGTGGTGTGAGAGGTCGATAATTGAACTAATCAATTATCTCCTACTCGATTATTCTCTGTTTTATGAATTTTAATTGATAACATCTAAGAAAGTAACTTAAAATAGAAACGGTATAAGGTGGAGAAAGAAAAAGGGGCTTTAATTATGAAAAACGTACAAATTGGTGGAACAAATTGGGAAGTATCGAATATTGCATTAGGTATTATGCGGATGGGGACGTTAGCAGTGCCCAAAGCCATTGATGCCTTAGAAGCCGCCCACGATGCTGGAATAAATTTTATTGATTCAGCTGATATTTATGGCAATGACCCACAGTTAGGTCGCGGATCTTCAGAAATCCATTTTGGTGAAGCGTTAAAGAAAAGCAGTCTTACTCGTGATGACTTTTATATTCAGTCAAAAGGAGGCCTTTTTGCGAACGCAGATAACAAAATAACACGGTATGATTCGTCGAAGAAGCATTTAATCGTTGCTGTTGATGGAATTTTGCAACGGATGGGGATTGATTATCTTGATTCATTTTTGATTCATCGTCCAGACCCTTTAATGGAGCCCGCAGAAATAGCAGAAGCCTTTGACCAACTTCAAGCATCTGGGAAAGTCCGCCATTTTGGAGTATCAAATTTTAACCCGCAGCAAATCGCGCTCCTTCAAGCGGCGACAAATCAACGGCTTTTGATTGACCAGGTACAGTTTGGTTTAAAGCATACGGGGATGATTGATTTTGGCTTGCATACAAACATGACTGATGATGCTGCGATCAATCATGACGGGGGATTATTAGAATACACGCGTCGGAAACGGATGACGATTCAAACATGGTCACCTTTCCAGTACGGTACATTTGCTGGGACATTTATTAATAATGATCAATTCCCTGAACTAAACGCAATGTTAGGAACTCTTGCGCAAAAATATAAGGTAAGTAAAAATGCAATTGCCGTTGCATGGATTTTACGGCACCCCGCGCATATGCAAGTGTTGCTTGGTACTATGACACCAGCTCATATTATTGACAGTGCTAAGGGAAGCGATATTACGTTGCCGAGTCAAGAATGGTATGACCTATATCTTGCGACCGGGAATGATTTGCCATAATGAAAACAGATTATCTACAGTTCTATCAGCATATTACAGCTCCTTTTTATCGACACCCGTGGACAATTCCTTTATTACGAGTGGTTAATAAATTTGTTGTGTGGGTTATGTACGTTGCCTATATCGCTATATTAGTATGGGTGGGGAAAAATGATGTCTTGAAAGCAGGGCCTTTTCTGCTTATTCCTGGTATTGGCTTTATCCTGCTTTCTTTTATTCGCCAACGGATTGACGCGCCACGACCATACGAAAAGTTTCCGATTAATCCCTTAATTCGACGGCAAAAAACTGGTGATTCATTGCCTAGTCGTCATGTTTTTTCTGCGACTGTTATTGCGATGTGTGGGTTAAGGCTAAACTTGCTTTTAGGAATAACCTTACTTGCTTTAGCTGTTGTTTCTGCTATTACGAGAGTGATTGGGGGAGTTCATTTTCCCCGTGATGTGATTATCGGGTTTATTTGTGGTATTATTTGTGGTTCGCTTTTATTTCTTAGCTGATTTTTAGAAAGGTGGATTTCATGGACAATTCAGTGCTGCAAGACGCAATTTTGAATGGACTTATTAGTACTCAATATCAAGGTAATACGCTGCTAGGTCCGCAATTATTAACCAATAACCAATCATCGACAATTTGGCAAACGTTACGGCACGAATTGCTGTCATGTAAAAACTTTACGTGGTCAGTCGCCTTTATTACGTTAGATATGTTGGTTCCATTTAAGGCAGTGATGGCTGACTTAGCACAGCGGGGGGTACAAGGGACGATCATTACCAGTGATTACTTAAATTTTAATCACCCCGCGATGTTTGAAGAACTGCAAAAAATTCCTAATTTAACGGTCAAGATTGCTGATCTTAATGGGTTTCATACTAAGGGGTATTTATTTGATCATGGGAAATATCAGACCGTAATTATTGGGAGTGCTAATTTTACACGGTCTGCTTTGTTAGTTAATAAGGAGTGGAATTTGAAATTAAGCTCCCACCAAGAAGGAAGCCTTTTTCAACAACTAACGGCGGAATTGAATGCTGTTAAACATGAGAGTACTGTTCTAACGTCAGAGTGGATTGCGGAGTATCGCAAGAATTGGCAACCACCAAAGACTAGGGTGACGCAACCGGAAAAATTAAAACCAATTGAACCTAATCAAATGCAACAGGCCGCTTTAGGACAATTAAGCAATCTGATAAAAACTGGCGCTAAAAAAGGGCTGGTAGTTTCAGCAACGGGAACCGGAAAAACATATCTGGGAGCGTTTGCGGTCAAGAAATATCAGCCGCGCCGTTTCTTATATATTGTTCATCGAGAACAAATTGCCAAAAAATCGTTAGCTAGTTTTCGACGAGTTATCGGCGGAAAGAAAAATGATTATGGATTGCTGACAGGTAATCGACATGATTGGAATGCTAAATATTTATTTGCAACTGTTCAAACACTAAGCCAACAAGCAGTGCTGGATAAGCTCAAAGCTACCGAATTTGACTACATTTTGATCGATGAGGCCCATCGTGCAGCAGCACCTAGTTATCAACGAATTTTAAACCACTTTATGCCGCAATTTTGGTTGGGGATGACTGCAACCCCTGAACGAATGGACAATCAAGACGTCTTTAAACTGTTTGATTATCATTTAGCCTATGAAATTCGGCTGAAAGATGCATTGGCTGCTAAAATGTTAGCACCATTCCATTACGTGGGGGTTACTGATTATGAAGTTGATGGAGAAGTTATTACTGAGACTTCTAAGTTAAACCAATTGATTGCTTCGAAACGGGTTAATTATGTTCTTAACCAATTAGACTATTATGGATATTGTGGCGATCAGCCTCGTGGATTAGTATTTTGTAGTCGGCAGGCGGAGGCAAAAGAATTAGCAGTCCAATTTAACGCGGCTAACCATCCTGCGATTGCATTGACAAATCAAAGTAGTAGTCAAGAGCGAGCAAAGGCAGTTGAGCAATTAGAGGCAGGAAAGATTGAGTATATCATTACCGTTGATCTTTTTAATGAAGGGGTCGACATTCCATCAGTAAATCAGATTGTAATGATGCGCAATACCCAATCACCAATTGTCTTTACCCAACAACTCGGGCGCGGATTGCGTCAATATCCTGGTAAAGATTTTGTGACAGTTATTGATTTTATTGGAAATTACCAGCATAACTACATGATTCCTCTTGCGCTTAATCAGGATAATAGTCGTAGTAAGGATCTAGCGCGCCGTGAAGTCAAGGTACCAACGAATTTTGATGTTTCAACCATTAACTTTACGAAGGTTGCCGAAGAACAAATTTTAGCCTCCCTTGATAAAGTTAAATTGGACTCGATGCGTGAATTGCGGCAAGCATACCATGATTTAACTAACCAACTAGGGAGAACACCATTGTTGGATGACTTTTATCGTTATGGTTCTGTTGATCCCCGAGTATTTGCGCAAAATTCCCAACTCAACCATTATGGTGACTTTTTAGAAAAAATGGGGATAGAACTTAAATTAACTAATTATGAGCGTCAAGTACTAGCCTTTTTAACTAAAGAGCTGCTTAACGGTAAACGGCCACATGAATTGATTCTCCTTCAATGCTTACTTCGCGGTACGTGTTCAATTGATGCTTTTAAAGCAGAACTAGAGCAACAAAATATTCGCGTTACACCAGCTGTTTTACAATCAGTTGATGATATTTTAAGCTTGCAATTCTTTAATGTAAAAGCTGGTAAACAGTTAAAAAAGGATCAGTATGGCGGACAGCCGATTGTTGACCATCCAGATTTATTAACATATCAGTTAAATTCAAAAATTCGAGCAGGACTAGAAAGTCACAATGATTTCAAGCGCTTGTTTACCGATGTATTAACAACGGGCCTTGAAATCGCCAAGCAATATGATCTCAAGCAAGCATTTACCCTTTATCAGCAATATGATCGAAAAGATGTTTGTCGCTTATTAAACTGGCCCCTCGACGTAAGTGCTCCGTTATATGGGTATCGGGTGGCAGAAGATGTGTGTCCGATTTTCATTACCTACCATAAGGATGCAGAAGAAAAAAGAAACGCTATCTATAATAATCAACTCCAAGATGGCCGTTCGTTGCGCTGGTACACACGGACACCTCGCCATCTTTCATCTGATGAGGTGCAGCGGTTGCTTGCGGGAGTAAAAGAGGGTAAACCACAAGTAAAGTTACACTTATTTGTAAAACAGAGCGATGCAGTTGGCAAAGAATTTTATTATTTAGGTCCTGCTTATATTCAACCGGACTCCGTAAGAGAAGAATTAGTTGGTCCAAAGAAAAAAGCGGCAGTGGGAATGGATTTAGTCTTAGAACATCCGCTGACACCAACCATGATGAACCTATTAGCAATGTAAACGTAACCATATTACTTTTATTTTGGTGGATTATAGAATGAAGTTAGCCACCCAGTTGGTGGTAAATAAAAAACGCCATTCGGCGTGACATCAGGTATCATATTAAGTGAACCAAACCTATATGAAAGGATGTCCGTCAAATGACGCACTTAAATGATACCATGTCTACTAGTTTATTGACTACTCATAAAA
Source organism: Limosilactobacillus reuteri (assembly GCF_034259105.1). Classification (NCBI taxonomy): domain Bacteria; kingdom Bacillati; phylum Bacillota; class Bacilli; order Lactobacillales; family Lactobacillaceae; genus Limosilactobacillus; species Limosilactobacillus reuteri. Next base: position 203,533 of record NZ_CP139478.1, read on the forward strand.
AGAATGCTCATCTTACTAAAGAAGAACGTGTGATGATTGCGACTTTAAAGTCGCAAGGACTTTCCAATCGCGCAATTGGTCGCCAATTAGGAGTTAATCATCAAACAATTAATAACGAGCTCAACCGTGGTACGGTCCGCCAACTTCGTCGTCAAAAATCTAATGGTAAGATTTACGAATATTCTTACTACATCTATAGTTATGAAGCTGGTCAGGCCACATATCTTGAACATCACCGCCATTCTGGTCGTCGTCGCTTATATTATTCTTCAAAGCAATTTTTACGATTAGCTGATCAGCTAATGCTTGGTGAGTTTGACGACCACCATTACTCCCCACAAGCGGTTATTTATAAGGCTCGAGATTTAATGAATGATGGCACCCTGATCCCAAAGTCGGTTGTAACTTTATATCAATGGATTAATGAGGGTGTGCTTCGTACGTCCAATTTAGACCTCTTTGAAAAACCTAAACGTAAGCATCATCGAACTCATCCGCAAGCTAAAAGGTGCTTAGGGCCTAATATTGCTCAACGACCTCAAACTGCGGACCAACGGTCCGAAATTGGCCATTGGGAACTAGATACAGTTCAGGGACAGAAAAACGGTAATGACAGTGTTGTACTAGTAATGACTGATCGCCTTTCACGAGTTAATATCACGAGTAAAATTGCTGGTAAAACTGCGCATGCAGTAAATCAGTTCTTTATAAATTTACGCCAGAAAATGGGCACAGATGCTTACTATCGCATCTTTAAGACAATAACCTCTGACAACGGTTCAGAATTTAGTGAGTTAACACAAGTTCACGATCATGTTTTCTATGCTGATCCGTATTCCCCTTGGGAACGTGGATCCAATGAGATCAATAACCGGTTTCTCCGCAAGGAGATTACCAAAGGTGAAGCTATAAATAACTATAGTAGTGCTCAGATCATAGCGACTAATGATTGGATGAATCACTATCCACGAGCTATGTTTAATGGACATTCGTCAATGGATATCTATCGTAAGGCCTTCTACCAAGAGATATCACAGCTCCATCAACCAATAATCAATTGGTCAGTATTATTTATTTGAGTCCAGTGGCTAACTTATTCTTGAAATTTAGGTAATTAAAGAAGTAGAAAGAAGATGATATTATGGCAAAAGGAAAGGTAAAAACTAGCGATAAGCGTTCAGTTCGGGATGTTAAATTAGATGAATTGGCTGGCTTATTAAATGAATTTGACGTTAATACAATGGGAGCATTAGTAAAGTCCTTAAAGAAGAGTCAAAAGAAGAGTAAACAAAGTAAGAAAGATGAATTACGTGATACTATTGAGCGGCAACAAGAACGTATCGATGAACAAAAAGACACGATTGATCAACTTAACAATCATATTTCTAAACTAATTGATCGTCTTGATAATAAGCTGATCGAGTAGGAGATAATTGATTAGTTCAATTATCGACCTCTCACACCACCGTACGTACGGTTCCGTATACGGCGGTTCGACAACTTAATCACATTGAATTGACTGGAGCGTCTTGGACATATTCATAAGTCCGAGTTGTTCCAGTTTTCTATTAGTTAGAGAATAGCTCAAGGTCTTACTATGTGCAGTTCGCCAGTAGCCCTTTCGGGTACTAGCGAAGACATATGCATCACGCTGGGACATCCCCAACTTCTGTAAGTTAGTTACCTTAGTTTTAAACTTTTTCCATTGCTTCCAAATATACTGCCTTATTCGGACCCTCAACCACTTGTCAAGGCGTTGAATAAAGTTAGTTAGTTTCCCAATTGAGTAGTACTGAAGCCACCCACGCATTTTTCGATGAATTTCTTCAAACATTCTTGTCAGAGATATTCCACGATTACGTTTAGTTAATAACTTCAGTGCTTTCTTTACTCGTTGTTGCGATTGTTTAGCTGGACGGGCGTAGGCCCCATTGTGGTCTACACCCAACGAAAAGCCAAGAAACTTCAACCGTAGCGGGCTACCGACTTTGGTTTTATCTGGGTTCACTTTAACTTTCAAGCGCTTTTCTAGAAACTGGGTAATGCTTCGCATTACTCGTTCTCCGGCTCGTTGACTTTTAACATAGATGTTACAATCATCCGCATAGCGCACAAAGTGGTGACCACGTCTAGTCAACTCTTCGTCCAACTCATTTAGATAGATGTTCGCCAGTAGTGGTGACAATGGCCCTCCTTGTGGGGTTCCTTTTTCACTCTTAGCGAAAAGCCCATGGTCTAAGACTCCGCTAGTTAGAAACTTACGAATGAGTCTTAGTGTCCATGGGTCATCAATATATTGTTGGAGATACTTAATCATCAAGTCATGATTAACGTTATCAAAATAGGCTTTTAGGTCTAAGTCGACAACTCTTCGATAACCTTGATTATAAAGATCTACTACTTTTGAAATAGCGTCATGGGCCCCACGGTGGGGACGGAAGCCAAAGCTATTATCAGAGAAAATACGCTCAAAGATAGGCGTAAGAATTTGGGCTACAGCTTGTTGAACCATTCGGTCCACCACCGTTGGTATTCCAAGTCTTCTTACTCCACCATTAGGCTTCGGAATTTCTACCCGTTTGACTGGAGCTGGTTTATACTTGCCCTCACGCAAACTAGCGATCAGTTCCGTCTTATTTTCTCTGAGATATGGCAGAAGGTCATTGACTGTCATATCGTCAACGCCTGCTGCTCCTTTATTTCTCTTAACTCGCAAATAAGCCTGATTAAGGTTATTGCGATCCAAGACCAGGTCTTGGATAGTGACACTCATACCTTTACCTTCACCATAACCGGTACTACGCGCCCTTGTGTACTTTCGGTTTTCCAAACCTATCCTCGACAAGCGGTCAGCTTGTTGTTCTGTTTTCTGCGATTGTCGCACCTGATTACACCTCCGATATAAGTTACAAGTTATTGTCGTTCAGTCCTTCATCTGATTATTCAAACTACTATGACCTCGGCTGACTTCTGGCTTACTCAACACTGCATCACTGCACCGCTTGTTTCTGTGGAAATTAAACTTATTCCTCTTGTCGGAAACGTGTAGGCCAGATCTCCCCGGGTAAGAATATTAGCTTTCGTACCATGTCATCGTTAGCTTTACTGAGACCAACTTCGAGTAGTATTGGACTTCAACTTGTCTAGCAGCCTTATCCAGTTAATTCCAGCCTTATAGCTACTTCTTGTTCATCGATGCAGTACTTTGCCTTAGACTTCCTTCAGATTCCACCTCACGGTGGACACCCTTGTCCTCAGCTCATGGTTCCGACTACTACGGCCCATAGCGGACTTTCACCACCTAGCTAATACCCATGCCGGGCGCACTAGAAAAATGGTCGGGAAAAATTAAAATTTTTCACCGACCATTTATTATTATTTGTTATTTACTGGCTGTTTAAATAAATCATTGAATGCTTCACTGATTGTTGGGTGCGTATAGATTTGGTCCCGAAGCATTTGATAGGGGAGTTTTGCCCGCATTGCAAGAACAATCATGTTGATAATTTCTTGCGCTTCCTGGACATAAAGGGTAGCCCCAATAATTAAGTTCGTTTGTGGATCGACTAATACCTTAAGCAGTCCACGGGTATCCTTTAATACTTTTGCTTTTGGAATTGCAGCAGCAGGCATCTTAAAGAGCAGGTAATCTTTCCCTTGTTTTTGCGCCTCTTTTTCCGTTAAGCCGACTTGTGCAAGGGAAGGTTCGATAAAGACGTTAGTAGGAACAATTAAACGATCACTAACTCGCCGTTCCTTATTACCGAATAATTCATCTTTAATGATTCGGAAGTCGTCAAGTGAGATGTAAGTAAATTGGGGACCACCTTTAACATCCCCAATTGCCCACACATCAGGCACACTGGTATGGAGGAGGTCATCGACAACAATCGCTCCGTTTTTAGCGACCTTAATATCTGTGTTTTGCAAATCAAGGTCTGCCGTTGCAGGTTTCCGTCCGGTTGCCACTAAAATTTTATCAGCGAAAATGGTTGTTTCACGATTATCCGCTTTAGCAAAAGTGATCGCAGCTTGCTCATCTTGTTCGCTAATTGCTTTAATATCAACCCCAACTTCAAAGCGAACCCCGTTATCCTTAAAGTTTTGAATTACCATTTCTGCTACATCATCATCTTCACGTGGTAGTAAAGTCTGATGGTGATCAAGAACCGTGACGTGTGAGCCAAAGGAAGTGAACATATTTGCGAATTCAAGGCCAATATAACCGCCACCGATAATCACGAGTTCACGCGGTAACTTAGGCTGCTCCATTGCTTGGGTAGAATTCATGAGAAATGGACTATTCTTCAATCCAGGAATATCAGGGATGGTTGGTGTTGCGCCAGTATTGATAAAAATACGGTCACCCTTGTAGGAAAGAGTTTGCCCATCTGGCGTTTGCACATCAATCGTGTGGTTACCAGTAAAATGAGCAGTTCCATCTAAGACAGTGATATTATCTTCACTTGCTAACATTTGATAATTTTTTTGGCGGAGTTGGGAAGTCATCACATTTTTCCCATCGACCGCGTCCTCAAATGAGGTTCCATGAGCAGCTTCAATAATTAGCCGTTTGGAGGGGAGACAGGCAATGTTAATGCAGGTTCCTCCATACATTTGCTTCGATTTTTCAATAACAAGAACTTGTTCTCCGTGTTGAGCGAGAAACTTTGCGAGTGTTTTTCCGCCCTTGCCAAATCCGATAATAATATTTTTGACTGTTTCCATTAAAAAGCCTCCAAAGTTGAAATTATTTTATGTACCTTCAAATTATACTAAGAATAAATGCTTTGTCACTTAAAACGCTTAAATAAGACAATTGTACAGTTTATATTGTATTGAACAAAATGTTAGGATGATATCGTAAATATATTAGTCCCAACTGCAGTCAGAACTTGTATATTAAAGAAAAACGCATTAGATGAACATTGTATATTATTGATCATAGGTGGTGTTTCATCGAAATAAAACGTTTTACTAATTTATAAAAAGTTTTGATTGAAGAGAGATTATAATGAAAGCTGCACACTTAGTAGAACACTCCCAAAAAGCAAATGAAAAGAAGCAAGTTATTCAAGAGACCAAGTTTATCGACATCTTAAGCAAGGTTGCAACAGTTGTAGCTATTTTGATGTATGTATCTTACATTTCACAGATTAAGAATAATTTGGCCGGAAATTATGGCGCTCCTTTACAACCATTAGTGGCAGCGCTTAACTGTACGTTATGGTGCATTTATGCTTACTTCAAGCAGCAACGTGATTGGCCAGTCTTCTGGGCAAATTTCCCTGGTATTATCTTTGGCTTAATCACTTTTATCACATGTTTACACTAGGAAAAATAGGATTGCGAGAAAACAAAATTTTCTCCAGTCCTATTTTTTATATGCTAACTCTCAACTCTATGATATAATTAATCGAACATATGTTTAGGGGGAGTAGAGATGGCAAAAGATGGGATGTCGGTAGTTCGCTTTAGTTCTTTTGCGCCGGTGACGGAGATGATTTTACAGTCGTTGCCAGCTGAGAAGAATAAAGAGGACCAGAAAGCGCCGGCCATTAAAAACTTTGATCAATTACGTCAACGATTAAATAGTCAAGCGCGATTCCTTATTTTGGACCTTAAGTTTTTTCAAGATCAGCAGAATCATCGAAATGGCGTTGCTCAGATTGCGGGGAAGATGTTTGAAACACAAAACAGCTTTAATTACTACCTCTATGCCCAGAATATGTCTGCTGAGCGACAATTGGCCTTTTTGCGACAATATGACCTCCGTCTTTCAGAAGTAAACGGATATGAGGTTAGACAGATTTTTAACCGGATTTTTCATTTCATTGTGGTAGAGCGGCCTGACTATATTGTGAGTTGGGATAATGGAACTGACTTTGAATCATTGAATTATGAAGCAAATCGATTAAAGATTAGGAAAGAGGACCGTCCCTGGCGTACGATTCAGTCATTAGATCTGGAAAAGCTAGTCGCTAAAGAAGTATGGAAAAGTAAAAATGGGATCAGCCTGGAAAAGATGTGTCGCTTGTTGCACCTTCCCCGGGTTAAATACCATCAAGCCCAAAATGATGTGATAGCGATTGAACAAATTTTGAAATTTTATGCTCGTGATTTAGAACGTGAATTAAATTGTCACTGATCGTTACCAAAATTTAAAATTTAGTTCATGATTTATCCCGATTGACTTTTTATAATTAGTAACAATTGAAAGAAGGTGAACGAGATAAATTTCATTTTTCGACTGCTTAAGCGGATATTTATAATAGGACTTTTAGTAGGTGGAGGATGGCTTTATTTCAACGATGCACGGGTTCAAGCAACGGCGAACCAAACTGCATGGAACGTTCGAGATCGCATTGCTAAGTTAATTGGCAGAGACGATACAAGCTCAAACGATAATTCTAATCTGCACTTAAACGATGCAAATAATGGTTCTTCCAAAAACGAACAAGGATCAACGACAGAACAACAAACAAGTACACAAACTTCAATTCCATCTACTGGGCGATGGGCGACTAATCAAGCAACGGTCTATGTAAATACAAATAATGCTCAACTTGACGCAGCTACTAATACCGCAATCCAAAACTGGAATCAAACGGGGGCATTTACATTTAAACCAGTAAACAATCAAAGTAAAGCGGATATTGTTGTAACGACGATGAACCGCTCTGATTCAAATGCTGCTGGATTAACGAAGACATCCTCGAATTCGTTGACAAGAAGATTTATGCATGCAACGGTGTACTTAAATACATATTATTTAACTGACCCAAGTTATGGCTATAGTCAGGAACGAATTGCTAATACAGCCGAACACGAACTAGGTCACGCAATTGGACTTGATCATACCAATGCTGTTTCAGTAATGCAGCCTGCTGGATCATTCTATACGATTCAACCAGATGATGTGCAAGCAGTTCAAAAATTATATGCCAATAATAAATAAAAATAGTGAGACTGAAAGAAGTGCGTTTCTCTCAGCCTCGCTATTCTATTTAGTCTGTCATTTTCCGCGCTTTTAGTGCCCAGAGGATAGAGACAGTATCAATTATCTCCTGTAACATGACGCCGAAAAAGGCTGGAATAATTCCGGTACTAGCAATAAGCATTAGGATAGTACAGATTGCAATTCCGATTAGGACCGCCTGTTTTGCAATCCGCAGAGTTTCCTGAGAAATGCTAACGGCTTTTGCCACTCGCGAAAGGTCATCTTTTAGGATAACAACGGCAGCTGATTCACTAGCAGCAGTTGATCCGTGAGCTCCCATCGCAATTCCAACATCAGCTGTCACAAGAGAAGGTGCGTCATTTACGCCGTCGCCAACCATGAAAACAGGATGTTCATTTGTTGGAATGGCTTTAAGTGCATTGATTTTATCTTGTGGAAGAAGATCGGCTTTAACTTGGGTGATCCCTACTTGTTGGGCAACTTTATCTGCAATAACAGCTTGGTCTCCCGTTAACATTAATAGATTGGTAACACCAAGCTGTTTTAACCGGTTCATTGTTTGCTTTGCTTCAGGACGAATATGGTCGGTAAAAGTAATTGCACCATAGTATTGCCCATCGACGCTCACATAGATAGCTGTTGATGCTAACATCTGGTTAAGATTTTCTGGTGATACGAATTTTAATTTTCCTACTTTAACTTCCCGTCCATCAACAGTTGCTAAAATGCCCTTACCGGTTATTTCTGTAAGTTGATCGACAGGTGATAAGGAGATATTATATGCAGTGGCGTAAGAAAACAGTGAGCGTGCTAAGATATGTGATGATTGTTGTTCAGCGCTTGCGGCGTAATGGAGGAGCTGAGTTGAGTCGATTTTTTCTGTAGGGAGGATTTTATCAACGGTCAATTGACCACTTGTAATAGTTCCTGTTTTATCAAATGCACCAGTTTTAGCAACTGCTAGTTTTTCCAGTACACTCCCTGTTTTGACAACAATTCCATTTCGTGAAGCTCGGCTCATTCCAGAAACCATTGCCACGGGAGCTGCAAGGATTAACGGACATGGTGAAGCAACAACGAGAACTTCCGCAAATCGTTCGGGACGGCCAGAAAGCACCCATGCGAGTGAAGAGATAATAATGGCAATAATCGTAAATGGAACAGCGTATCGGTCGGCTAATCGAACAAAGTGGGCAGGGGTTGATTCAGCCTCCTTAACCAATTTAACAAGTTGCTGATATTGACTATCTTTGGCTAGCTTGGTGACCTGTAAAGTAATGGCATTATCACCATTAACAGATCCAGACATCACTTCATCACCGGCTGTTTTGTAAACTGGCCGTGATTCACCAGTTAATGAAGACTCATCAAATAAACCTTCGCCACTTTTAATGATTCCATCGACTGGTACTAATTCTCCGGGTTTAACGATAAGCTGGTCGCTAACTTTGACATCGTTAACTGGGATGTCGCTGGTTTTGCCATTGGTGATTAAGTGCGCCGTTTGCGGTGAATTATTAAGTAATGCTTTTAATTCAGTGCTTGCTTTTTTGGCAGCGTAATCTTCTAAGGCATCTCCTCCGGTTAACATTACAAGAATAACCATCGCTGCCCAATATTCGCTAACGGCTAGCGTTGCGACGACAGCCATAATGGCAAGCAGATCAACGCCATACTTACCACTACGGATAGTTTTTATCATGCCAATAAACATTGAAAAAGCAACAATTGCGCCGACGACAGTAACTAGAATTTGGGCAAAAAGTTGTAAATGGAATCCAAATTGGAGCACGACTGCGATTGCTGCAATTACTAGGATGATGATTAATTTTTGCTTATTAGATAGTTTTTTCATAATACCCCCGCTTAGTCCTCGTGCTTTCTACAATTTAATTATAGGGTTTTTATGCAATGATATAATAAAAAATTAGAAATATTAAGGAAACTGGTGAAAAATAATGCAAAATGGACAATCTTATCAACGAATTTTTGTAGTGATAATTGATTCATTAGGTATTGGAGCAACGTCTGACGCCAATCAGTTTGAGAGCTTAGGGGCTGATACGCTAGGACACCTTGGGGAACATTTTCGAGTACGGCTACAACTACCGACTTTTCAGAAAATGGGTCTTGGCAACTTGCACCCGATTATGGGAATGTCTTCGCTTGAAAATCTTCACGCTGCTTATGGTCAAATGAGTTCAATTTCAACGGGCCTGAGTGATCGGGAGAGCCAGTGGGAGATGATGGGCTTGGCAACTTGCACCCGATTATGGGAATGTCTTCGCTTGAAAATCTTCACGCTGCTTATGGTCAAATGAGTTCAATTTCAACGGGCCTGAGTGATCGGGAGAGCCAGTGGGAGATGATGGGCTTGGCAACGACCGCTGAACCTGACGTTTTTATTGATGGTGTACCGTTGGAAATAGCGACTAATTTTGCGCGAAAAGCAAAGCGCCCTCTTTTAAGCAATTCCTTAATGAATATCCGTACTGCGTTGAAAGATTATGGCCTTGAACAATTGGCAACAGGTGGTTTGCTAGTAGCGACGGCTAGTTCTTCGAGTGTTTGGTTAATTGCGCATGAACATACTATTTCGGTTGCCGAATTAAAAGAAGATTGTCAGATTTTACGAAAAATGCTGGATAATTCCCCATATACTATCGAAAATGTGAATGGCCTTCTCTTTAGTGGGAACCAGCCGGCTAATTTTTATCCCCAAGAACTTTATAAATTTCCTTTAACTCCATCAAGCTCAACGGTTATTGATTGTCTACTGAAAGAAGACTATGCGGTGAAATTAATCGGAAAAAGTACCCAGTTCTTTGATTTGGCTCGTAAAGAAATAATTGGGAATAATAAAGAGAGTTTTATTCAGCTACAAGAGCTAATTGATAAAAAGTTTACGGGTATTTGTATAGCAGAAGTGGGAGAGATAGAGCAATTTGGTAAAGCGCGTAATCCTGAAGGTTTTGGAACGGAATTGATGCGGATTGACCACGAACTTACAAAAGTTATTGATAAACTGCAAGCTGATGATTTACTGATTGTGACAGGGAACTTTGGGAATGATCCTACTTATCCTGGTGAAAAACATACTCGTGAATATGTGCCCTTACTTATAACAGCCCCGCAGATTAAACAAAATATTTCGCTTGGTGGCAGAAGTTTTAGCGATATTGGGGCAACAATCCTTGATAATTATGATTTAGGAGATAAGTTGCCAGTTGGTAATAGTTTTTTAAGAGAATTATTTTCTGCATATTGATAAAAGAGGATGGAAAAATTCTGATTTTCCATCCTCTTTTAGTGCGCCCGGCATGGGTATTAGCTAGGTGGTGAAAGTCCGCTATGGGCCGTAGTAGTCGGAACCATGAGCTGAGGACAAGGGTGTCCACCGTGAGGTGGAATCTGGAGGAAGTCTAAGGCAAAGTACTGCATCGATGAACAAGAAGTAGCTATAAGGCTGGAATTAACTGGATAAGGCTGCTAGACAAGTTGAAGTCCAATACTACTCGAAGTTGGTCTCAGTAAAGCTAACGATGACATGGTACGAAAGCTAATATTCTTACCCGGGGAGATCTGGCCTACACGTTTCCGACAAGAGGAATAAGTTTAATTTCCACAGAAACAAGCGGTGCAGTGATGCAGTGTTGAGTAAGCCAGAAGTCAGCCGAGGTCATAGTAGTTTGAATAATCAGATGAAGGACTGAACGACAATAACTTGTAACTTATATCGGAGGTGTAATCAGGTGCGACAATCGCAGAAAACAGAACAACAAGCTGACCGCTTGTCGAGGATAGGTTTGGAAAACCGAAAGTACACAAGGGCGCGTAGTACCGGTTATGGTGAAGGTAAAGGTATGAGTGTCACTATCCAAGACCTGGTCTTGGATCGCAATAACCTTAATCAGGCTTATTTGCGAGTTAAGAGAAATAAAGGAGCAGCAGGCGTTGACGATATGACAGTCAATGACCTTCTGCCATATCTCAGAGAAAATAAGACGGAACTGATCGCTAGTTTGCGTGAGGGCAAGTATAAACCAGCTCCAGTCAAACGGGTAGAAATTCCGAAGCCTAATGGTGGAGTAAGAAGACTTGGAATACCAACGGTGGTGGACCGAATGGTTCAACAAGCTGTAGCCCAAATTCTTACGCCTATCTTTGAGCGTATTTTCTCTGATAATAGCTTTGGCTTCCGTCCCCACCGTGGGGCCCATGACGCTATTTCAAAAGTAGTAGATCTTTATAATCAAGGTTATCGAAGAGTTGTCGACTTAGACCTAAAAGCCTATTTTGATAACGTTAATCATGACTTGATGATTAAGTATCTCCAACAATATATTGATGACCCATGGACACTAAGACTCATTCGTAAGTTTCTAACTAGCGGAGTCTTAGACCATGGGCTTTTCGCTAAGAGTGAAAAAGGAACCCCACAAGGAGGGCCATTGTCACCACTACTGGCGAACATCTATCTAAATGAGTTGGACGAAGAGTTGACTAGACGTGGTCACCACTTTGTGCGCTATGCGGATGATTGTAACATCTATGTTAAAAGTCAACGAGCCGGAGAACGAGTAATGCGAAGCATTACCCAGTTTCTAGAAAAGCGCTTGAAAGTTAAAGTGAACCCAGATAAAACCAAAGTCGGTAGCCCGCTACGGTTGAAGTTTCTTGGCTTTTCGTTGGGTGTAGACCACAATGGGGCCTACGCCCGTCCAGCTAAACAATCGCAACAACGAGTAAAGAAAGCACTGAAGTTATTAACTAAACGTAATCGTGGAATATCTCTGACAAGAATGTTTGAAGAAATTCATCGAAAAATGCGTGGGTGGCTTCAGTACTACTCAATTGGGAAACTAACTAACTTTATTCAACGCCTTGACAAGTGGTTGAGGGTCCGAATAAGGCAGTATATTTGGAAGCAATGGAAAAAGTTTAAAACTAAGGTAACTAACTTACAGAAGTTGGGGATGTCCCAGCGTGATGCATATGTCTTCGCTAGTACCCGAAAGGGCTACTGGCGAACTGCACATAGTAAGACCTTGAGCTATTCTCTAACTAATAGAAAACTGGAACAACTCGGACTTATGAATATGTCCAAGACGCTCCAGTCAATTCAATGTGATTAAGTTGTCGAACCGCCGTATACGGAACCGTACGTACGGTGGTGTGAGAGGTCGATAATTGAACTAATCAATTATCTCCTACTCGATTTGTGACTATATTAACGATGAAATTTATAGTAAATAGCAATTCCCATAATCAAAAGAAGGACAAGGGCAGCAAGACGCGGGTTTGCTTTAAATAACTCGTGCATTGCATGAATTTGTCCAATACCAAGTGGAAGAGTAAACATAGAAAAGACACCCTTTCAAAATTTACTAAGCGCTTAGTAGTTTTTTATAAGGAATTCTTTCATATCTGTTGGTTGATGTCCAGTGATATGCGCAAAGTCGTCAGTAACTTGGTTCATCAAGCCTATTGCAGCTGCTTGGTACATAGAAGCGAGTTCGTTTCCGTCACCCTCAGCAGCGTAAATTTCAGCAAATTTTTTACGGTAACGGGGTCATAACCAATCTCTTCCCCCGTAACATTAGTCATAATATAACTAAGTTCTGGCATTGTATAATTTTTGCTCATGGTAAGGAGATAATTTTGTCCCTTATCTCGCAAGTATGGTTTAACTGCTACATTGGCGATAGCTTCAGCACTATCTTGGCGGGAAATAAAACTCATTGCCTGGTCACCAACTGGGTAAATAATGTTGTGGCGTTTAATTAATTCTGGAAGGTAAGGGACAAGTGGGTCAGCATACAATGAATTCTTAACAACGGCGTATTGAAGGCCGGAACTGGCAAGCCGGGCAGGTAAGTATGCGTAGTAACCAGCCATTTGGAAAGGATTGTTATATTGATCTGCAATAAAACTAACATCGACTAAATTATGAACGTCAGCCTTAAACATTGTGGTTAATGAATTCTCAAATTCGTCAATTCGATCCTTAACTAAATAGGTGATGCTTGGAATGTAGATAACAACATCGATTCTGCTAAAGGCTGCCGTCATCTTAGCAACGTCATGATAGTCAATTGCGGCAATTTCATATCCGGCATCTTTGAATTGGGAAGCTTTGGCGGGATTATGAACGCCGACACTGATGTTATCTGGGGATGTAAGTTTGCTTAATTGCTTAACAACGTGTTGACCAAGGTGCCCGGTTGCACCAGTAACCATATACTTCATTATTAGTTCCTTCTTTCTTTTTCGGCATCTTTTATTGCTTGCTTAACGCGAATAGTGTCGATGACATCTTGTAAACTGGTTCTTGCAAGTTTAGCTTTCGCGGCTGTTTCCGCTTGCTGGTAAAAGCCGTCAAGCGTCTCTTGGATATTCCCGCCAACGATGCATTGGGGATTTGTTCGTTCATCAATTGTAAATAGATGCGCATCCCCTTCGATCGCAAGAAAAATATCATAGAGTGAGATGTTTTCAGGTGGTTTTGCAAGCGCTGGATCAGCTGCACCATGGACGGTATTGATTAATCCAGCTTTATTGAGCGCGCTCATCAAACGTCGGACGACAACTGGCGAAGTTTCAATGCTGCTAGCGATATTATTACTTGTTAATGGAATAGTTCCTTGATAAATATTAATGAAAGCAAGAATATGGATGCTATCACTAAAACGGGTTGAAATTTTCATATTATCATTCCTTTAATGTTGATTGTAATTTATAAAGTTACATGATGTCAAGGGATTAAATTTACTGTTTCCTTGACAATTATTTTTCTTAGATATAGTATTAGTTTATCAATTGAAACTTTTTTAGTTACAAGTTAGGAGAAAATAAATGAGATTTAAGAAAATCGTTGCTCTTTCATTATTAAGCATTGCTGGCTTACTAGCAGGGACTATTACGCCAGCAGTAGCAAGTGCTGCCAGCAATAAACCAATTATTGTGGGTTCAAAAAATGTTTCAGAAAGTAAGACTGTCAGTGAAATTTACGCGCTCGCACTTGAGCATGAAGGTTATAAGGTTACTCGGAAACCCAACATTTCAAATAATGTGATTTTTAATGCAACACAAAAAGGCGTGGTTGATGTTTATCCTGATTATACGGGCACAATTGTAGAGGCATACCTTAAAAAGAAGGGGACCGGCAAGAGTACTAGTCAAATGGCTAAATTAGCACACGATGGTATTCAAAAAGACGGCTTAACGACATTTAAATACGCCCCAGGTGATAATCGCCAAGGTGTTGCAATGCCAACTAAGGACGCAAAGAAGTACCACATTACCAATTTAAGTGAACTGCAAAAGAATGCAAAGAAGATTAACTTTGCTTCACAGGGTGAGTTCGAAAAACGTGCTGATGCCCTTCCGGAAATGAATAAGGTGTATGGTAAATTTGATTTTAAGTCGATTAAGGATTATGACGTAAATTTACTCTATAAGATTATGGAACAAGGGAAAGCACAAGCAGCTCCGGTTTCAACAACTGATGGTCAATTAGCAACTGACAAGTTTACTTTACTAAAGGACAATAAGAACATATGGCCACCATATAATTTAGTTCCAGTAGTAAATAAAAAAGCTGTCAAAAGTCATCCCAAAATGGAGCAAGCCTTAAATAAAGTTGATGCGAAGTTAACAACTAAGCAATTAACAGATCTAAACAAGAAAGTTAATGTCGACGGGCAAAATTATAAGACTGTTGCTAAAAATTGGTATAATCAAAATATGAAATAAGTGCCAAAGGGGCAGATAGCTAGTTTTTCTTGTTAGGTATTTGCTCCTTCGTTATAGGTAATAGATGGGGAGTGGTAGCTTGCTGGGGCAAATAATTCAGTATTTTCAAACAAATAGCGGCCAATATTGGCAATATGTTGGTCAGCATATAGTTCTGACTGTTGCAACGCTAGTGATTTCAATGATCATTGCATTGCCATTAGGATATATTGGTTCACGAATAAAACCAGTTGCTCAATTTTGTGTGATGTTTGCGCAATTGTTGCGAATTATTCCTAGTTTGGCATTGCTGTTTTTATTAATTCCATTTATTGGAACGGGGGTTGTCCCTGCGTTAATTGCTTTAATTGTTTTAGCGCTTCCGCCGTTGCTAATCAATACAATTCTTGGTTTTAATGAAGTGAGTCCACTATATAAGGAAGTTGGGATAGCTTTAGGGATGGATCAGCGCCAATTACGTCGGCAAATAGAAATTCCCCTGGCGTTGCCCTATATTTTAAACGGAATAAAACTAGCATTGGTTGAAATCATTGCTAGTGCAACCTTAGCTACTTATATTGGTGCTGGTGGATTGGGGACCCTAATATTTACTGGCTTAGGATTATACGATATGAGTTATGTAGTGATTGGCGCAGTAAGCGTTGCTATTTTATCCTTGCTGGCAATGATTAGCTTTGATTTTTTAATTAGAAAGGTACAAAAGCATGACAGAACCAATTATTCAATTTAAGCATGTTGAGAAGCGTTTTAACGATCAAACGGTGATTCCTGATCTCAATTTTACAGTCAACAAGGGCGAATTTATAACGATTCTTGGCTCATCTGGTTCAGGGAAAACTACTACCTTGAAAATGATTAATGGGTTGATAGCGCCAAGTGCTGGTGAAATTTTAATTGATGGACAAAAGCTTCGGGAACTCGATCTAGTAAAATTGCGCCGGCACATGGGATATGTTGTCCAACAGATCGGATTATTCCCTCATATGACAATTGGACAAAATATTGCAGTTGTGCCTAAGATGCTGCATTGGGATAAGAAAGAGATTAATAATCGTGTTAAAGAATTACTAAGTCTTGTTCAACTAACCCCCACTGAATATATAAACCGCTATCCTCAACAATTATCTGGGGGCCAACAACAACGCGTAGGAGTGGCAAGGGCCTTAGCAACTAATCCGCCATATGTGTTATTTGACGAACCCTTTGGCGCGCTGGATGCCTTAACAAGGATGGAATTGCAACGAGAGATAAAAAAGATTCATGAGTCATTGGCAGAAAAGACTTTTATGTTTGTAACCCATGATATTAACGAAGCTTTATTTTTAGGCCAACGAGTGATGATCATGCATGAAGGACGTATTGTTCAATTTGCTACGCCAGAAGAAATTGTTCGCCGTCCAGCAACGGAATTTGTTGAGCAGCTTTTAGGAACGATTCGCCAAAATCAAGATTTGTGGAGGCGACAATATGATTGAGTATTGGAATGAGAATTGGCCGATAATGCTTGATGATGTGCAGCAACATGCAACGATGGTTCTTTCTTCATTAGCAATTGCCTTAGTGATTGCGGTTGTAATAATCTTATTATTCTTACGGCGTGAAAAATGGCTTAACAGTTTGATCTATTTCTTTTCACTCTTATATTCAATTCCAAGTTTTGCATTTTTTGCCTTACTCTTACCGATTTCTGGATTAGGAATGAAGACTGCAATTATTGTTTTAACGATCTACTCTGAATATGTCCTATTGCGTTCCTTCATTACGGGAATCCGTGGCGTTGATCCACAATTAATCGAAGTTGGTGTGGGGATGGGAATGACATCTCGACAGGTTTTTCACCAAATTCAATTGCCACTAGCATTACCGGCAATTTTTAGCGGAATCCAAGTGGCACTAGCTTCGACAATGGCAATGGCGACTATTGCGGCAACGATCAATGCTGGTGGGCTTGGTCAATTATTATTTGAAGGACTGCAGGGGCAACAGGTAGTGCCGATTTTGTGGGGAACAATTTTAACAATGGCTTTAACATTAGTTTGTGCCGGAATTGTTCAATTGATTTCGTGGATGTTGTTGCATCGATGGAAAGGAGTGTTAAATAACTGAGCAGGAAATTAGTAGTATTCACTGAGAATTCGTATAATCAAAATAGGTAACGAAAACGAGGAGGATGCTGAATGGATAAAAATGAATTAAAGAAATTAACGCCAATGCAATATGCTGTGACTCAAATGGGAGTTACGGAAAAACCATATAGTGGTAAATATGATCGATTTGATGAACCGGGTATTTATGTTGACGTTGTTAGTGGGGAACCATTATTCTCATCATTAGATAAATACGATGCAGGATGTGGTTGGCCGGCATTTACTAAACCAATTAAGAAGCGTGCTCTTACAGAAAAGCGCGATCAATCATTTGGGATGGAACGAACCGAGGTAAGAAGTAAGGAAGCTGATTCACATCTAGGTCATGTCTTTACTGATGGCCCAACTGAGCGCGGAGGATTGCGCTATTGCATCAATTCAGCCGCTCTGCAGTTTATCCCGGTTGATAAATTGCAAGAAGAAGGTTACGGAGAATATTTAAGTTTGTTTGATAAATAGTTAAAAATCGAGAATGAGGCTGAGAGAAAACAAAAGTTTTCTCCCAGCCTCATTCTCGATTTTGGCTTTAAATTATTATTTTTCTTCTAACATTGCGTCATAAAGTGAAGGACGACCACCTAATAGGCGATTAACGTAATAGGCGACTAAAGTAATTAAGGTCATTGGTAAAATTTGTTCAACTGAACCCACCATTTCAGTTACTAATAAAATTGCTGTAAATGGTAGTCCTTCTGCCCCGCCAAAATATGCGGCCATTGAAATTATAATGATGTTGACATAGCAGCTGGCAGGGATTATTCCCATATGGATAAGAATAGTTCCAGTTAATGCGCCGATAACGGTTCCTAAAACAAATAATGGCATGAAAATACCTCCGGGGACATTAGCACCATATGCGATCATTGTGCCACCGAAACGAAGGATGAAATAAACTAATAAAATCGCGATCATTGCTTGCCAATTTGTTGAAAGGGACATATTGGTGACGTACTTAATGAAATCGTGACTACCACCAAGGATATAAGGATTCCATAATCCAACAGGAATAACTAATAATAATGGAATAATGCTATGGAATTCTTTGGGAATAAAGGTGATTCTGCTGTACCACCAGGTGAGGTTGAGAGCAGCAAATTGAAAACAGTATGCTAAGAAACCAATAACAATTCCCGCAACGATTAACCATGGATAAGATGCGACAGGCAATTTGGTTGTTATTGGAATATATAAGCAGGGCTTAATGCCAAAAAACAAAAAAGTAATAAATGCAGAAACAATGGAAGAAGTTAAAGCGGGAATCCAAATTTGGGAATTGAAATTATGAGTCATTTCTTCTAGTAAAAACATTGTTCCTGCTAGAGGAGCGCTGAAAGCAGCAGATAACCCGGCAGCAACGTCACATTCCATTAATAAATATTTATCTTTATCTGTGAGGTGAAAAAATTTTTCGTTAAAGCAAGCTCCAATACAAGCACCAATTTGGATACTTGGTCCTTCACGTCCTAAGAAAAGTCCAGGACAGATAGTGAGCAAACTAGCAACAAACTTTCGCCATAATACAGGCCACCAATGGATACGATGTCTTCCTAGCAAAACAGCTTTTAATTGTGTAACCCCGGAACGAACAACGTCCTCTTCATAAGGCTTTACAATTTTTCCAATTAACCATGCAACGATAAATGTACCTAATACATAAGGGATCAAAACTAAGGGATATTTTCCCATAAAAGGATAGATAATAGTAAGTAAAGTCAGTGTATGATCGATAATCCAGCGAAAGACCCCGATTACAAGACCAGTTACTATCCCAATAGCAATGCTAACGCCAAGGTAACGCGAAACAATGGAGGTGAATGGTTTTCCTAAAATGTCCCGTGCCCGTTTGTGATATAAGGTATTTTCATTTTTCACAAATATTGCCTCCAATACGGTGTTTTCCCTATATTAGCATAAAAAGAGAGTGAACAATAACAGTCTGCGAGAGATAAGTATTGTTCACCCTTATTTTCTATGAGCTTGTTAATAAAATCTATGTTGGTGTTTACCACCCACAAATAAACTTATAATTGAAGCTAATAAAATTGCGGAAAAACTTACAACGGCGATTACGTTACTCAATAATGACATCATGGTAAACACCCTTTCTTAATAAAAATGACATCGCTTTCATCAACTACATTATAACATTAGTTGGCTATAATTGATTAAAAAGCATCTCTTATTTTACTAATTAGGGTATTCATTTAAACATCTTGCTTATTCTTTGAAGAAATCACGAATAATTTGCTTATAAGCTTTAATTGTAGCAACGTAACTGGAAATAGTTGTATATTCATCATTTTGATGAGCCGCATTCCAATCATCACAACCTAAAATTACAACCGGAAGATCTGGCCGATTTAATGTAAATACACTCGCATCTGTTGCACCATTGATAATATCGAGTTTGATATCATTTGGATAATTGCGCTGAGCAGCATTGAGGGCGATTTGGACAAAATCATTATTAGGTTCTGTTGCAATGGGATAGAAATCTTGAATAATTTTTAGTTCTAATTGGAAGGGAGTTGTGTGATTAATGTATTCAAGCGCATCGTTTAATCGATCTGCAACTTTAACATTATTAAATGCTGCCGTGGGACGAATATTGCCATGTAAACTAGCGCTGTCGGGGATGGTATTAACTTGAGAACCACCATCAATAACTGTAATACTATGCTGTACTTTACCGAGATATTGATCATCCTTGCTATTATCAAAAAGGTGTTTTTCTTCTTCGATAAACTTTAGCAACCCTTCAATTGCATTAATACCGTTTTGCGGATGCGAGCTATGGCAAGACTTTCCATAGCTAGTAACGCGATAGTTCATACTTCCTGAGTGAGCAAAAATAACGTTTCCGCCAGTTGGTTCGCCGACTACTAATGCATCAAGATCATCGGCAACCCCTTGTTTTTGTAATCGATAGGCACCAGGAGTACCGAGTTCTTCTCCGGCGGTAGCAATAAACCTAACCGTTCCTGATGGCAACTGACCAGCTTCTTTTAATTCGATTAAGACGATGGCTTGAGCAGCCAGACCGCTTTTCATATCAGCTGCTCCCCGACCGAAAACATAATCACCGTTAATTTCACCGCCAAAGGGATCATGTTGCCAGCGATCTGGATTAGGTACTGCCACAGTGTCTTGATGCCCAGTAAGCCCAAGAATTTTTTTGCTTTCACCAGTTCCAATTTCCGCGATCAAATTTGCACGACGGTCACCAAATTCATCAACTTTTGAATCAATTCCGTGACTTGCTAAAAGTTTTTGTAAGTAATGGGCTACTTCAACTTCATTTCCATTAACAGAATGAATTTTTATTAAATCTTGCAGTACTTTGACTTTTTCACTGACTTCCATAATAACCCCTCCTAGTATGTTAACGGTCTTGGTGGTTAAGCTTCTTGGCTAAAATATCGCCAACTACTTGAATGATTAAAACAAATAAAAGAACAAGAATCGTGGCGACAAGGGTTACGTCGTTGTTAAAGCGGTCGTAACCGTATGAAATAGCAGTATTACCCAAACCACCAGCACCAATTGCACCAGCCATTGCAGTAAGGCTAACTAAACTAATTAGTGTAACGGTGGAGACACGGACAAGTTCAGAACGTGCTTCGCGGAGGTAAACGTCAATAATAATATCCCAGTTAGTAGCCCCAATAGCTTGGGCAGCTTCAATTTTACCGTGGTCAACACTTTCAAGCGCAACTTGAACTTGACGAGCATAGAAAGCAAATACACCTAATGAAAGCGGCACTAATGCGGCGGTTGTTCCAATCTGTGTTCCAACAATCAATTGGGTGAAGGGGGCAATGAAGGCCAACAAAATGATAAATGGAATTGCCCGGAAAACAGATACGACTTTATCAACGATACTAAAAACAATTCGATTTTCTAAAATTCCACCGGGCTCAGTGACCACAAGCGCAACTCCGAAAATTAATCCTAAAATTCCGCCGAAGATAGCAGGCCAGAAAGTCATGTAGATAGTTTGAACGATTGAAGTGCCCCAACCGTTGTCACCACCCCAACCAAGTTGAATTACATTTGGTATAAGATTATTCATTCCAAATCCTCCGATCATCAATCTTTGTGACAGTAACATCGTTTTCTTTTAAGAAGTCAATAGCTTGTTGACGCTTATCAGCATCGCCCTTAATAACCACAAACAGGGTACCGACTGGTGAACCAGCCAAGACTTCAATATTTCCATAAAGCATACTTGCTTCAACTTGCAACTTCTTATATAACTCGATAATGATCGATTTAGTCACGTTATTTGCATCGTAGACCAATTGCAGCAACTCTTCATCATCGTCAAGGTGGCCAAGGTCAAATGCTTTAAGGGTATCGACTGCGGCTAAGGAACCTCCCACAAATTGACGGGTTAAGTCCTGTTGTGGTTGGAGGAACACCTTCTGCAAGGTGCCGCGCTCAATGATTTGTCCATATTCCATGACAGCAATCTTATTAGCTACTCGTTTAACGGCATCCATCTCATGGGTAATGAGGACAATCGTTAAATCTAATTTTTCGTTGAGCCGTTTAAGAAGGTCCAAAATCTGATTAGTGTTTTGGGGGTCAAGAGCCGAAGTAGCCTCATCAGAAATTAGGATTTCAGGATCATTAGCTAATGCCCGGGCAATGGAAACTCGTTGTTGTTCACCACCAGATAATTGAACCGGGTAGAATTCAGCCTTATCCTTTAAGCCAACTAAGTCTAAAAGTTCAAGCGCCTTCTTCTCCTTTGCGTCATCATCCAGGTCAGTATGTTTAAGAGCAAAAAGGACATTTTCAATTACTGAAGTTTCATTTAATAAATTGAAGTGTTGAAAAATCATTCCAATTTTTCGGCGCTTTTCTTGTAACTCTTTATTACTAATTTGCTGTTGATGGTCTTTGAAAAAAACAGTGCCATTAACTGTTACTGAACCAGCGGTAGGAAGTTGTAGGAGGTTGATAGTTCGAACTAATGTTGATTTACCAGCTCCAGAATAACCAACAATCCCATAAATGTCGCCTTTTTCTACTTTTAAGGTAACATCCTTAACGGCATGAACAACCTGTTTTCGTTGCTTAAAAGTTACGCTAATGTTGTCTAAGTCAATGATCGGGTTCGCCATATTAATCCTCCTTTATTTATTGAAGTTGAGGTCCCAAGCAGGAATTTCTGCTGTTCCGTATAGTTTCTTAATTTCTCGTTTTGTTTTTTCAGTTTGGTAAGCACGCACAACATCTTTGTAAATCTTGTTGTTCTTTTCACTGCCTTTAACAGCAATAATGTTGACCCATTGCTTTGAATCCTTGTTAACTGGTTCAACGAAAATAGCACTCTTGTAATTAAGACCAGCAGCTTGCGCATAGTTAGTGTTAACTACTGCGGCATCAACGTTATCTAACGACCGGGCTGTTTGATCAGCGGCTAATTCTTTAATCTTAAGATCGCGTGGGTTCTTAGAAATTGAACTTACGGTTGCGAGCTTTGTGCCCTTCTTTAGGTCAATCAAACCAGCATTCTTTAATGCGAATAATGCCCGTGATTCGTTTGAAGCATCATTTGGTACTGCGATCGTTCCACCATTAGGAATTTCCTTTACACTCTTGTATTGCTTGGAGTATAACCGGATTGGAGTAATAAATGTATCACCTAAAGAAACAAGATCAGTTTTATGGGCTTTATTCCAAGTTTGTAAGAATAACTTGTGTTGGAAGGCGTTTAAGTCAACATCGCCATTTTCCAAAGCCTTGTTTGGTTGGTTGTAATCAGTGAATCGTTTGAATTTTAAAGTGACATTGTACTTATCTTTAGCGGTTTTGCTTACTGAATTCCAAATTTCATCGTCTTGTTTTGAACCAGCCATAATCCCGACAGTAACAGTCCGTTTTGCTTGTTGCTGCGGACGGATAAAACTAAAGTATCCGGCAATAACAACGATAAGTGCAACTACTGACCAAATAATGATATTTCTTCTTTTCTTTCTCTTCATAGTAAAAACTCCCTTTCAATCAATTAAATATTTTCGTTGGTTAATTAAAACGTTAAGTTGCTAGTAAATAAAAAAGCACTCGTCCCTTTATTCAAAGGACGAGTGCTTCGCGTTACCACCTTTATTTGCCGGATCTTCACAGACCCAGCCTCAGTAGGTTACTCTAATAAAATAATTAGAATTACCTAGCACTAATAACGTGTGCTAACCCGTTATCGACTAACAATCATCGATACCATTCCAAGCCCATCTTCAGTAGTTACGCTTGCTTCTTCACACCACCCAGAAGCTCTCTTAAAAGCCTCGCTACTTACTCTGCTTTTCGATATGTTTTAACGTTCAATTAATTGTTACGTGTTCCATTATAATGATTCTCTAATTTTTGTCAACGTGTTTTTTAATTTAAATTTTACTTTATTTGAGTCCCTGAATTATTCACCATAAGTTCTCCAAGCACAGCGTCACCCCGTTATCATGGGCGGTACTGTGTTTTTTTGTTTTTCACCTTTTTAGTGCAGAAAAAGAACCTCCGATTTGGTATAGTTGATTCACCACAAGTCAGCTATCCACCAAAAGAAAGAGGTCCTTCTCATGGCAACTTTACCGGAAAAACGAGTTAATTTCAATCCTAAATTACATATTTCGCACACTGGTGGTGAACTTTCCACTGATGCTGGGCTAGTGTTGGTCAAAGAATTAATGGCGCAACTCAATTTCACGACCTTAGCGTATCAATTAGTCCATTTTGATGACCAGCGCCATTACGCTCGTTACAGCAACGTTAGTCTACTAGAGCAGGTCGTGCTGCAGTTGATCGCCGGCTACCCTGCCGATCTAGCTGCCACTAGTTTGCGCGATGACCCCACATTTAAATTACTATTGACACAACCGCAATTGGCCTCACAACCGTCGTTATCCCGTTTTTGGCAACGCTGTGACGAGCAGACCATCACCTCATTACAAACGTTGAATCAAGCATTGCTTGACCAAGCGTGGACTGGCGCCAAGCAACAACAGCTAATTCTCGATATTGACTCGACCCATGCCGATACTCATGGTCATCAGGAAAAAACGGCCTTTAATGCGCATTACGGTACCACGGGTTACCATCCGCTGGTCGCTTTTGACGGGCAAACGGGCCACTGTTTAAAGGCTCAATTGCGCCCAGGTAATGTTTATACCAGTACGGATATTGCCCCCTTTATCACACCACTACTACAGCACTATCATCAAGTCAAACCGAACGCTGATATCTTGGTCCGCGGGGATAGTGGCTTTGCGACTCCAGAATTATACGAAACTTGTGAAGCCAACGACACTTTTTACTTGATCCGCCTGAAAGCCAATCGGCGGCTGAACCAACTGGCTGAACGTTTTGTTCAGATCAGTGATGAGCAGAATTGGACTGAGACCGAGGTCCATTATTATCGCGCGTCTTATCAAGCCCGATCATGGCCTAAGCCGCGCCAGATCTATATTAAATCAACTCGACCAGCTGGTGAATTGTTATTTCAACATGAATACCTCGTGTCCAATTTAACGAGTTTTGTCGCCGAAGATGCGTTTCACGCCTATCACCAACGGGGTCAAATGGAAAACTATATCAAGGAAGCCAAAGCTGGCTTTTACCTGGATAAAATGACTAGCTCGCAATTTATACCAAATTATGCCCGCATGATGCTCAGTGTCCTCGCTTATAATTTAGTCAGCTTGATGCGCCAATTGTTGCCTGCACAACATCAGCGATTACAGGTTACAACCTTGCGCTTATGGCTGTTTAAAGTAGCGGGTAAGCTGGTGACCAGCGGCCGGCAACTTTATCTAAAATTAAGTCGCCACCACGTCTATCAGGATTTGTTTTATCAACTGTTAGCTCGAATCCAAGCGCTACAGTGGGGCTAGCTCAGTACGATAAATCAAAAAAAGGCCGTTCGACCAAGGGGCAAGTACGCCCAAAATTGAGGATCAAAGATTTATCCAGCCCCATAATTTGGTAGCCTTTAGCAAAAACAGTACATCTTGGTTTGACTACGCCATAGCAGCACGAGAATTGGTCCAAAATTGTGCGGTATGCCGATATTAAACCTCGTATGAATAATTCGAGGAGTCATCAATCGTTTTTTATTTTGCGGTGGATTATAGAATGAAGTTAGCCACCCAGTTGGTGGTAAATAAAAAACGCCATTCGGCGTGACATCAGGTATCATATTAAGTGAACCAAACCTATATGAAAGGATGTCCGTCAAATGACGCACTTAAATGATACCATGTCTACTAGTTTATTGACTACTCATAAAAAGAATGCTCATCTTACTAAAGAAGAACGTGTGATGATTGCGACTTTAAAGTCGCAAGGACTTTCCAATCGCGCAATTGGTCGCCAATTAGGAGTTAATCATCAAACAATTAATAACGAGCTCAACCGTGGTACGGTCCGCCAACTTCGTCGTCAAAAATCTAATGGTAAGATTTACGAATATTCTTACTACATCTATAGTTATGAAGCTGGTCAGGCCACATATCTTGAACATCACCGCCATTCTGGTCGTCGTCGCTTATATTATTCTTCAAAGCAATTTTTACGATTAGCTGATCAGCTAATGCTTGGTGAGTTTGACGACCACCATTACTCCCCACAAGCGGTTATTTATAAGGCTCGAGATTTAATGAATGATGGCACCCTGATCCCAAAGTCGGTTGTAACTTTATATCAATGGATTAATGAGGGTGTGCTTCGTACGTCCAATTTAGACCTCTTTGAAAAACCTAAACGTAAGCATCATCGAACTCATCCGCAAGCTAAAAGGTGCTTAGGGCCTAATATTGCTCAACGACCTCAAACTGCGGACCAACGGTCCGAAATTGGCCATTGGGAACTAGATACAGTTCAGGGACAGAAAAACGGTAATGACAGTGTTGTACTAGTAATGACTGATCGCCTTTCACGAGTTAATATCACGAGTAAAATTGCTGGTAAAACTGCGCATGCAGTAAATCAGTTCTTTATAAATTTACGCCAGAAAATGGGCACAGATGCTTACTATCGCATCTTTAAGACAATAACCTCTGACAACGGTTCAGAATTTAGTGAGTTAACACAAGTTCACGATCATGTTTTCTATGCTGATCCGTATTCCCCTTGGGAACGTGGATCCAATGAGATCAATAACCGGTTTCTCCGCAAGGAGATTACCAAAGGTGAAGCTATAAATAACTATAGTAGTGCTCAGATCATAGCGACTAATGATTGGATGAATCACTATCCACGAGCTATGTTTAATGGACATTCGTCAATGGATATCTATCGTAAGGCCTTCTACCAAGAGATATCACAGCTCCATCAACCAATAATCAATTGGTCAGTATTATTTATTTGAGTCCAGTGGCTAACTTATTCTTGAAATTTAGGTTTTTTATTTTGCCTGTCTATAGTAATTAAAAAATAATTATGTTAAGATTGGAAAATAATTAAAAATAAATTAAAAGGGGTCTTAGTAATGACACGAAAAGTTGGAGTTATCGGAATGGGTAATGTGGGGGTCAACGGTTGCCCACTATATTGTGGCAATGGGCTTTGCAGATGACCTAGTGCTGATCGACAAAAACGAAGCAAAGGTTAAGGCAGATGCACTTGATTTTGAAGATGCGATGGCTAATTTGCCTTTCCATACCAATATTACTGTTAATGATTACAGTGCATTGAAGGATGCGGATGTAATTGTATCCGCGTTAGGAAATATCAAACTTCAAGATAATCCTAATGCTGATCGTTTTGCGGAACTTCCATTTACCCGCCAAGCAGTAAAAGAGGTTGCACAAAAGATCAAGGAAAGCGGCTTTAACGGCAAGATCGTGGCTATTACTAACCCGGTTGATGTTATTACCTCGCTCTACCAAAAAATAACAGGTCTTCCGAAGAACCATGTATTAGGAACAGGAACCCTGCTTGACTCTGCACGAATGAAGCGGGCAGTGGCTGAACGACTTAATTTAGATCCGCGTTCTGTAGATGGTTATAATCTTGGAGAACATGGTAATTCACAATTTACAGCATGGTCCACTGTTCGCGTTCTTGGCCGTCCTTTAACTGAATTAGCAGATAAGCGCGGATTAGACTTAGAAGAGCTTGATAAGGAAGCTAAGATGGGTGGCTGGACTGTCTTTCAAGGGAAAAAGTATACTAATTATGGAGTTGCAACGGCAGCTGTTAAGCTCGTCAATGCAATTTTATCCGATTCATTAACTGAATTACCGGTATCAAATTTCCGTGAAGAATATGGAGTCTACTTATCTTACCCAGCGGTTGTTGGTCGTGATGGAGTTGTAGAACAAGCACAACTTGACTTGACAGAAGAAGAACTGCAAAAGCTGCAAACATCAGCCGATTTCATTAAGGAAAAGTATCAAGAAAGTTTGCAAGCAAAAGATTAAGGAAAACTTAAATAAAGAAAATAGACTAGCATAAAAAAATTATGCATGGTAGAGTTGCTTCTATACTTAACAAATAAAAGTGGCGTCATCAGATAAATTTGGTGGCACCACTTTTATTCTGTAAAAATATAGAAAGGAAATATATCATGACAAAAGAAGTAAAGCGTGTAATCTTTGTAGTCCTTTTTTGTGAGTTTTTGATTTGTCTCGGAATGAGTCTTATCTTCCCAGTTGAACCGTTCATTAAAAATGAATACCACTTTACTGCCTTTGACATGGGAGTGATGTCTTCCCTATTTGCGTTTGTGCAATTTATTGCTTCACCCATTGTTGGTCGGATTTCAGACAAGGTTGGACGAAAACCAATGTTAGTATGGGGATTGCTGATATTTGCGATTGCTGAATTTATTTTTGCCTTAGCACAGCATTTATGGTTATTTGACTTATCACGGGCTGTCGATGGATTATCAGCAGCTATGTTTGTGCCAACATCAATGGCATTAGCGGCAGACATTACTAGTGAAAAAGACCGCGCCAAAGTTATTGGGTGGTTGTCAGCAGCTTTTAGTGGGGGATTAATTTTAGGACCAGGTCTTGGTGGAATGTTAGCGCATGTAAATTATAAATTCCCATTTTGGGTTGCTGGTATTCTGGGATTGATTAGTACGGTTGTTGCTTGGCGCTTTTTACCTCACGATGAGGATGAACTATTTAAGAGTGAAACTAAAAATCCGGAAAATGAATTATTGACTGGTGGTTGGAGTCAGTTGAAACAAATTATGACCCCAATACTAATCACGCTCTTTGGAATGATCTTTGTAGCTTCATTTGGATTAGCTGGCTTTGAAAGTATCTATAGTTTATATGTCAATGAAGTTCATAATTTTGACTTAAACGCAATAGCGCTTGTTTTAACCCTCAACGGGATTATTTCGCTTATTCTGCAAGTCTTTTTCTTTGATCGGCTAGTTCGTTGGCTGGGAGAAGTTCGACTAATGCGATACAGTTTTTTCCTTAGTTTAGTTGGAACGATCATGGTGATTTATGATCACAATCATTGGCATATCATTATTGCAACCTTGTTTGTTTTTGAAGCGTTCGATCTGTTGCGCCCAACAATTACTACATTGTTAACTAAGATGAGCAAGACAAACCAAGGATTATTGAACGGGGTAAATATGTCATTGACAAGTGTGGGAAATATTATTGGGCCTCTTATTAGTGGCTATTTATTAGATGTTAATTATCAATATCCATATTGGTTCGTATCGATATTCCTAATTATTTCCTGGGTAATAACGCTTGTTTTAGGACGGGAAAGAAAAGCAGCTGCTAACGATTAAATGTTTAATTTTATGTAAGAAAAGAAAATGGGAGCGAGACAGAAGTCACTCGTGACTTCGTTTTTCGACGCGAAGCTAGCCTCTGGGAGCCCCCGCAAGCAACAATAGGCCTTCAGTGTTCGACATTTGCCGGACGCTGAAGGCCATTATTGTACTGCGCTGTTCGTATTTTATAGAAGTGACCTAACTTATGTCACAGCTCCATTGTTGTATTTATACTTAATTTTGTCGTGCCTGTTGCAGTGCATCTTTAGTTGCTTCTTTAATTGCACGGCTTGTTGCACTGGCCCCAGTAATACCATCCACATCTGCACTATTAGCCGCAATAATTTTACCGGGAAGTTCATCTAAAGCCCATTGACCCATTTCAGATTCATGATGTTTGATTACTTGTAAATCTTGAATCTTATCATCTTGGTAGGTTAATAAGACTTCTAATTCACCGCCATAAGCACTAAAGCCACTTCCAATATATTGATTTTTGTCTATTTCTCTCATTTTATTATTATCCATGATCTTCTAAAATCTTCTAAGTTAAATCATATTATTTTGGCCTGTTACGCAGAGTGATAACAGTGGACAAGTTTGACATTTAGGATTTCTTGCTCTGCAGATATATCTACCCCAAAAAATCATACTATGATGAGCATCTAACCAATGTTCAGGAGGTATAGTTTTCATTAATTTCTTTTCAATTGCAAGAACGGATGCTTTGGGTTCAACCATTCTAAGGCGGCGGGCAACACGACTAACGTGGGTATCAACTGGGAAAGCTGGAATGTTAAAGCATTCTGCAAGGACAACATCAGCAACTTTCCTCCCAACTCCAGATAAGGTCATTAGCTCTTTGAGGGTGTGGGGAACCTCACCGTTAAAGTCAGTAACAATTTGTTGAGAAGTTTTGACTAAGAACTTAGCTTTATTTCGATAAAGCCCTAATCTTTTGATATAAGGCTCAACTTCTGCGGGTTCAACCCCTGCTAAATCTGCTGGCAACGGAAAACGAGCGAATAGTGCTGGCGTTACTTCATTGACAGATTGATCTGTTGACTGTGCACTCAAGATTGTAGCCAAAAGAAAGTGGTAGTTTGTGTCAGCAATCAAAGTTGTTCCTGCTTTGGGAAATGTATGCCGCATGACCTTGATTGAGTAACGAATTTCATCTGGTGAT
This sequence comes from Limosilactobacillus reuteri, assembly GCF_034259105.1. Lineage (NCBI taxonomy): Bacteria > Bacillati > Bacillota > Bacilli > Lactobacillales > Lactobacillaceae > Limosilactobacillus > Limosilactobacillus reuteri. The sequence continues at coordinate 233,334 of NZ_CP139478.1, forward strand.
AACATATAAAATCACTCTTTTCGAATATGATTATAACTATTTTAACCCGAATGATTAAAATAGCGAAGGGTAATAACCTCATTTTATACTCATTAAATTATTATTTGTAAAATTGGGGGGCTAGCAATATGACATCAATTTATGTTAAGAAAAAAATGTTTAATATGGATGTAAATGTAGAAATCGCTTTCTTTAATTAATTTAAATAAACGATTGACCAGAGAAGAGCACCTTGGTAAAATGTATTAAAGATTTTCTTATAATTCTAATCAAATTTTAATCATTTAAAAAAGGAGGATGATTATGAGTTTTTGGAAAACAATTACACGTAAAGAAGACCCGCGTGTTTATGATAATAAAGACGGTCATTTAGTTCGATCTTTGAAGGTGCGGGACTTTTTAGCTTTAGGTGTTGGAACGATTGTGTCCACTTCCATTTTCACTCTTCCTGGTGAAGTGGCCGCAATGCATACAGGACCTTCAGTAGTTATCTCTTTTTTAATTGCTGCGATCGTGGCCGGGCTAGTTGCCTTCGCCTATGCAGAAATGGCTGCTGCAATGCCGTTTGCTGGTTCAGCCTATTCATGGATTAACGTCGTGTTTGGAGAATTTTTTGGTTGGGTCGCTGGTTGGGCACTATTAGCTGAATACTTTATTGCTTTGGCCTTTGTTGGGTCTGGTCTCTCTGCTAACTTTCGGGCATTATTTGTTCCGCTTGGCTGGAAGTTGCCTGCTTCATTATCAAATGCTTTTGGTACAGAAGGCGGAGTTGTTGATATTGTTTCAGTTGTTGTAATTATTTTAGTAGCCCTCTTAATTTCACGCGGGGTATCACAAGCTGCTCGTGTTGAAAATCTTCTTGTTATTCTTAAAGTTTTTGCAATTTTACTTTTTATTGTTGTTGGTTTAACCGCTATAAAAGCAAGCAATTTTATGCCATTTATTCCACAATACCATGAAACAGCTAATGGTGCATTTGGTGGTTGGCAAGGTATATATGCCGGGGTATCGATGATTTTCCTTTCCTATATCGGATTTGACTCAATTGCTGCTAATTCAGCGGAAGCAATCAATCCACAAAAAACGATGCCACGTGGAATCCTTGGTTCCTTAGTAATCGCAGTTGTTCTTTTTATAGCAGTTAGTCTTGTATTGATTGGGGTATTACCATATCAACAATACGCTAATAGTGCTGAACCAGTTGGGCTTGCATTACGTGCAGCTCATCATAGTGGTGTAGCAACTGTTGTTCAAACAATTGCTGTTCTAGGAATGTTTACCGCCTTGATTGGGATGAGTATGGCTGGTTCGCGGTTGATTTACTCATTTGGTCGTGATGGAATGTTGCCAAAATGGCTTGGGAAACTTGATGAACATAATCGACCAAACCGTGCACTTTGGACACTTACAATTGGTGCTGTTTTGATCGGTGCCTTCTTCCCATTCGCCTTTCTTTCCCAATTGATCTCAGCCGGTACGTTGATTGCCTTTATGTTTGTTTCACTTGGTGTTTATGCATTACGTCGTCGTGAAGGAAAAGATATTCCAAATCCTTCATTTAAGATGCCATTCTATCCAGTATTACCAGCTCTAGGTTTTCTTGCTTCATTACTTGTGTTTATGGGATTAGATTACCAAGCAAAACTTTACGCTGGTATCTGGTTTATCTTTGGCTTAATTATTTACTTTGCTTATGGAATGCGCCACTCGTCAATGGCAAAGAAAGAAGATGGACAAAATGTTAAAAACGAAACTGAAGCAGAAGAAAACGAATAGAGATGTTTTATTAGAAGAACAAAATGCATTTGCAACTGCTGCCCGGATTAAGTACTACGATATTGTATTAGATCATGGACGGGGGGCAATGGTTACTGATATAGAAGGAAATGATTATATCGATTTGCTTGCCAGTGCTAGTTCGACTAATACTGGTCATGCGCATCCGCGAGTAGTACAAGCTATTCAAGAACAAGCAGCTAAAATGATTCAGTATACTCCAGCGTACTTTGCTAATTCACAAGCAGCGCGGTTAGCACCTCGATTAGCAGAATTAGCGCCGATAAGTGGGCCAGTTGAAATGGTATGGGGTAATTCTGGTTCGGATGCTAATGACGCAATTATTAAATTTGCGCGAGCATATACTGGACGCCAATATATTATTTCCTTTACGGGGGCCTATCATGGTTCAACTTACGGTTCAATGAGCTTGTCAGGTGTTTCATTAAATATGACACGAAAAATGGGCCCAATGCTACCAGGCGTAGTAAAAGTACCATTCCCTAGTCCCTGGGAACGATTAACTAATGAAAGTGACGAGGCGTTTGTTGAGCGGATGTTCCATCAATTTATGCTGCCTTTTGAAACTTATTTGCCAGTTGATGAAGTGGCTGCAATCCTTATTGAACCAATTCAAGGTGATGGGGGAATTGTTAAGACTCCTCCTGCTTATATGCAAAAGGTATACGAGTTTGCTAAAGCTAATGGAATTCTCTTTGCTGTTGATGAAGTTAATCAAGGGATGGGGCGGACTGGCAAATGGTGGTCGATCCAGCATTTTGGGATTGAACCAGATTTAATGTCTGTTGGTAAGTCGTTAGCTTCGGGAATGCCGCTTAGTGCAATGATTGGTCGTAAGGAGATTCTGGAATCATTAGGGGCCCCAGCCAATGTTTACACTACAGCTGGTAACCCGGTTACGACTGCAGCAGCAAACGCGACCTTAGATGTTATTCAAAATGAGCATCTTTTAGAGCGTTCACAACGACTTGGCAAAAAAGCAGCTGAATTCTTTAAGCTTGAACAGCAAAAATATCCCTTTGTAGGTGATGTTCGAATGTATGGACTCGATGGTGGTATTGATATCATTGATCCAGTTACGGGAAAAGGTGATACAGAAGCAACAACCAAGCTAATGTACCGCATCTTTGAATTAGGAGCAATTATCATTAGTTTACGGGGGAGTATTCTTCGTTTCCAACCACCATTAGTTATTACAGAGAAAGAATTAGATCAAGCTTTTGCGATGATTGATCAAGCATTCGCGGAATTAGCCGCTGGTAAATTAGCAGTTCCCGCAAATGCAGAAGAGTTAGGTTGGTAACTCTTGCAATTTAAGACTATCTTCGGGTATACTTTAAGCGCCATCTTAGCTCAGCTAGGTAGAGCACATCCATGGTAAGGATGAGGTCGGCGGTTCGAACCCGCTAGATGGCTTAAAATGAACTAAGAAAAGAGATTTAGAAAAACGATTCGTTTTTCTAAATCTCTTTTCTTCTTTATAAGAATATGACCTTGCTAGTAATATAATTAGGATTGAAATTACAGCTATGTTAAAATCAAAATTATGTAGCATTAGCTTAATTGATAAATTGGAGGAAAAGAAATGGAATTTATTGCAGTGTTGGCGGGGTTATTGCTTGCAACCCAGATCGTAGCACACTTATGTCGTCGCGTTGAAATTCCAGAAGTGATTGGACAAATCCTAGTTGGAATCATTGCAGGACCCGCTGTTTTAGATTGGGTTCATTTAAATTCAATGATGAATGAATTTCAGGAAATTGGGGTTATTATCTTGATGTTCATCGCAGGATTGGAAAGCGACCTATCCTTACTAAGAAAATACTTGAAGCACGCTGTTGTTGTGGCGCTTTTGGGGGTAATTGTTCCCATTGTAATTATGGGACCGGTAAGTTATATGTTTGGCTTTACTAAGCTTGAATCACTTTTTATCGGGGTTATTTTTGCGACAACATCTGTTAGTATTTCAGTTGCAGTATTACGTGAATTTAATCGCCTAGATAGCCGAGAGGGGGCAACAGTGCTTGGAGCAGCGGTTGCCGATGATATTATTGGTGTTATCTTGTTAAGTGTGATGATTAGTGTAATCAATGGAAGCAGCAATAGTGGTCACGGCAATGGTCAGCCTTTAGGAATTGTCCTCTTGATGCAGTTAGTGTTCTTTGGTGGAACTTACCTATTGATTCGTTGGTTAGCACCTTACCTGATTCATATGAGTGATCGCCTATTAACAGTTGCTTCAACGTCGGTAATGGCGATGATTATCTGTTTAGGCATGGCCGCGATTGCTGATTATGTTGGCTTGAGTGGGGCTGTTGGCTCCTTCTTCGCTGGAATTGCTGTGGCTAACACCAAGCATAAAGAAGTTGTTGACCGGAGTTTTATTCCAATTGGATATGCAATGTTTATTCCGCTATTCTTTGTCAGTGTAGGCTTGAACATGCGCTTTGATAATATTGGTGAATCGTTTGTCTTTGTTATTGTAATGACAATCCTTGCATGCTTAACAAAACTGCTTGGATGTGGAGCGGGTGCTAAGCTATCTGGCTTTAGCATGCCAAGTTCTTATGTTGTCGGTAGTGGGATGGTTGCTCGTGGTGAAATGGGATTGATTACAGCCCAGATTGGTTATGAAGCACATCTTCTTTCGCCAATGTATTATTCAGATGTAATTACCGTGATTATTATCGCAACTGTATTAGCGCCATTTATTTTAAAGAATGCATTGAAACGATCAGCCAACGAACTTGAGTAAAGGGGGCTTTTGATGGAAAATCATGAACGAGAAACGGAGCAAGCGCGGGTTGATAATGTTGAAAAACAAATTGACCAACAGGTAGCTGCTACCACTAAAGCTGTTGAAGATGCTCATCGTGAAACACGGGCAGTTGAACGTAATTATAGTGAAAATGCATCTATTAACCGTTATGAAGTTGATGATATTGCTGAATCTCGGTCAATGATTGAACAGCAGCGACAATTGGTTTCACGAGCAGCGGAAAGTGAATCAATTCTAAAGCACCAGTTAAGAACTTTGAAAAACTTAAAAGGGTCACCGTATTTTGGCCGGATTGATATTCAAGATCCTGGTGAAGATAAGAGTGAAACGCTATATATTGGTACTTCTTCCTTAATGAATGAAGATAAAACAGACTTTTTAATTTATGACTGGCGGGCACCGATTTCTGGGGTTTACTATAATGGTACCCTTGGGAAAGTCAATTATGAAACGCCAGCTGGGATGCAAACCACAGAATTAAAAAAGAAACGCCAATTCACTATTAAGGATGGTAAGATCACTAACATGTTCGATACCAATGAAACGGTTGGTGATGAAGTTTTGCAAGCAGCTCTTGGAAAGCAAAATGACCAGTATATGCATAATATTGTGGCAACAATTCAAAAAGAGCAAAATGATATTATCCGTGATACGCGTAGTGATCTTTTGCTAGTACAAGGAGTGGCTGGTTCAGGAAAGACTTCAGCGATCCTTCAACGAATTGCATACTTGCTTTATCATAGTCGAACAGAATTGAATGCTGACCAGATTGTCCTCTTTAGTCCCAATAATTTATTTAGCCACTACATTTCTGAAGTTTTGCCAAGTCTTGGTGAAAGAAATATGCGGCAAGTAACATTAGAAGGGTTTATCCGGCGGCGTTTTGAAGGCTTGCAAGTAGAAACATTATTTGATCGCTACGAAGAACGGCAAAAACCTGAAAATGCTTCTCATGTTGTGGCTGACTTTATTGAAAGCGAATCTTTTATGACGTCAATTGCACATTATGTCGAGAAAATGACAATTGAGGATTTGCAGTTTGCTGATATTCGCTTTAATGGTCAAGTTTTCTTTTCAGCTGACCACGTCAAAGATCTTTATAAAGAATTACCATTGACGATGGCTCCTGCTGATAAGTTAGTTCAATTAAAAAATAAGTTAATTCGTGAATTGCAGCGGCGAGTTAAAGATGAAGCTAAAAAAGATTGGGTAGCTAAAGAACTGGATTCACTTGATTTACAACAATTGCACAACCTTTATGGTAAGAAGACAATTGATGACTTTAAGGATGAAGATGAGCAATATGCTTACCTTTCGCGGCGCTTAGCTAAACGACGCTTACGTGTGATTGCAGATGCGATCTATAATAATTACTTTCTCGATTTTTATAATCAATATAATAAGTTTTTGCATCAGGTTGAGGTACCTAAAACAATTAGTCAGCGGGAATGGGCAACAATGATTCTTGCTTTTCAAGATGAGATTGAATATCATCGGCTGGAATTAATGCATGCGGCACCTTTGATGTATCTGCGTGATTTGATTTCCGGTACAGGACAAAATCGTTCTTTTCAATATGTATTTATTGATGAGATGCAAGATTATTCGACAGCGATGTTAATCTACTTAAAACACGCCTTTCCCCAAGCTAAGTTTACGGTCCTCGGTGATAGTGAACAGGCTCTTTTTAAGCCATTGCAGTTACCGGAGGACTTATTAAACAAACTTAGTGGGGTATTAAAGGCAAAGCGACCTAATTTAATTGCTTTACGGCGGAGTTATCGTTCCACGACGGAGATTACTAATTTTGCGAAGGCCTTGTTGCCGGATGGAGATAAGATAATTTCCTTCACTCGCCATGGAAAGAAACCACGCTTGTTAGTCCGTTATTCTGATAAAGAGAGTCAGCAAAGCTTGTTAGATGAGACGCTTAAACTAGCTGCCGAACATGAAACTGTAGCGATCTTAACCAAGAATCAAGAGCAAGCCGCTGTTATTTATCAATTACTTCGCCGGCAAAAGGTTGAAAATATTCATCTCCTAGATAAGGATGCAAGTGAATTGCCAAAGGGAATCTTAATTCTCCCAATTTACTTAGCAAAGGGGCTTGAATTCGACGCTGTCCTTGCTGCAGATGTCTCTGCTAAAAACCTAGCTAATACTGATGAAGTCGGTATGATCTATACAATGGCATCACGGGCAATGCATGAACTGGTCCTTTTAAGCAACGGTTCAGTTAGTGACGCAATTAACGAGAAAGCTGGGCGTCTTTTAACGATTGAATATCAATTGCCAAACAAAAATTAAATTTTTCTATTGTTTAAAAACGCTTTCAAGAAGTGTCGACTTATGATAATCTAATGGAGTAGATATAGAAAAAGGAGATGCTTCGCCATGGTTAAAGACGAATACACACTTGTACTAGTAAAGCCTGATGGGGTAAAGACTCGTCATATTGGAGATATTATTACCCGTATTGAACGGAAAGGATATAATATTGAAGCTCTTAAGATGATTGACCCATCAGAAGAAAAGCTTCGTCAACATTATTTTGATAAAGTTGACAAACCATTCTTCCCTGAATTGTTAGAATACATGACAGAAGGACCAATTGTCGGAATTGTTGTTTCTGGTACTAATGTAATTCAAGCTATTCATAACATGGCAGGTGCTACTAACCCTGGTGAAGCTGAATGGGGAACAATTCGTGGTGACTATGGTCGTGAATGGCCTGATGGTAACTTGCGAAATATCATTCATACGTCTGATAACGTTAATAGTGCTACTCGTGAAATTGGTATTTGGTTCCCAGAATTTGATATTAAGGATAAGCAGTAGAATTAAAGAGAGGCTGAGAAAAAACTTCGTTTTTTCAACAGCCTCTCTTTAATTTATTCATCACTTGCCCTTTGTTGGCGTTTAATTTTTCGTTGTACTGCCAAGGTATTGCGTTCCCAAAAGACCCCGTCAGTGTAGCCTTGGATGCTAGGATCATCTTTTATTTGATTAAGTCGGTACTGTCCCCATGCACAATATAGAAGACTTTGCTCGATTCCAAGATAACGGCGGTTAAGCTTAGCGGCAGTCACTAAACTCGAACCGGAACCAGCAAAAGGATCAAAAATGAAGTCATTAGGATTAGAACTGGCAAGGATAATTTTTGCTAGCAATTTCTCGGGCTTTTGCGTAGGGTGACCAGTATTTTCTGGCATTGACCAATACGGAATTGAAATGTCATCCCAAAAATTAGAAGGCATCGTATCCCGAAAGTTACCATTTTTAGTAGCTTGCCAGTCTTTAGCTACCCCATCTTGACGATAAGGAGCTACCACCTGTCGTCGTTGCTTAACTTGGTCGACGTTAAAGGTGTAATCACTCGGGTTCGCGGTTAAGAACCAAATATCTTCCATCCCATTTTTCCAATTTTTCAGTGAACCCCGGCCCTTTTCTCGTTGCCAAGTAATCCGATTTTGAATTGTGAAATTTTTTTCGAGGATCGGTGCTAAGGCCATGCTGGTTGCCCAATCAGAAAAAACATAGATACTAGCATTTTCTTTTAATAATGGCTTTAAGAGGTCAATCCACTTTTGCGTGTAAGTTTGATATTGGCTTGTGGACATTTTTTTAAAGCTTAAACCATCGTACTGTTTATTAAGGTTGTAAGGAGGGTCAATAAGGGCGAGATCAACCTGGTGTGGTGATAATTTAGTCATTACCTTGAAGGAATCCCCATTGATAATCTTATCGGATATTGTCTGGAGATTATCAGTAGGCTGAATAATTTGATTGAGGAGCTCAGGTGAAGCTTCCTCAAGCGTGAAATCGATTGTTTTATTTCTTTTTGAGCGCATATAGACCACTCCTGTTCGACGTTTAATATTATTATACTTGTCATATTCAGGATTGTCTTGCCTTTTTAGTAGGAGTTGGATTAAAATTAATTATATTAAGTAGCGCGAGCCTTAGCGAGGGACGGTCGGTGAAAAGGTCCCCAAAGTGCGAAATGGTCACAACAAGATACATAATGAGCGGCAATAATGATTGCAATTTAGGTGGCACCGCGCGAAAAGCGTCCTATTTAGTTTATATGACTAAGTAGGGCGTTTTGTAATTTAGGAGGAATTTAAAATGGCAGAAGAAAAACACGTTATTTTAACTGGTGATCGACCAACTGGCAAGTTGCATATTGGACACTATGTAGGTTCGTTGAAGAATCGGGTTGAATTACAAAATACAGGTAAATATGACACTTTTATCATGATTGCTGACCAACAAGCATTGACTGATAATGCCCGGGACCCGGAAAAAATCCGCCGTAGTCTCCATGAAGTTGCTCTTGATTATTTGGCAGTTGGAATTGATCCAAAGAAATCGACAATTTTGGTTCAATCACAAATTCCAGCATTGAGTGAATTAACGATGCACTATCTTAACTTAGTAACTGTTGCGCGTTTACGCCGAAACCCAACTGTTAAAACTGAGATTAAGCAAAAGAAGTTTGGTGAAAGTGTGCCAGCTGGATTCTTTACTTATCCAGTAAGCCAAGCAGCAGATATTACAGCATTTAAGGCTGATACAGTGCCGGTTGGTGACGACCAAGAACCGATGCTTGAACAAACTCGTGAAATTGTGCGGACGTTCAACCGGATTTACCAACAAGATATTTTAGTTGAACCTGAAGGAGTGTTTCCACCAAAGGGTCAGGGTCGGATTCCAGGACTAGATGGTAACGCAAAGATGAGTAAGTCCCTTGGCAATGCAATTTATCTTTCTGATGATGCTGATACAGTGCAAAAGAAAGTAATGTCGATGTATACTGATCCAACACATATCAAAGTTAGTGATCCTGGTCATGTTGAAGGCAATACTGTCTTTACTTACCTTGACATCTTTGATCCAGACAAGGAGCAAGTTGCTAAATTGAAGGAGCAATACCAAGCTGGTGGTCTTGGGGATGTTAAGATCAAACGCTACTTAAATGAAGTTCTTGAAGCTGAACTTGAACCAATTCGCAAGCGGCGCGAAGAGTATGCAGCTAATATTGATTATGTTGATCAAGTTCTTAAAGAAGGCTCAGCACGGGCAAATGAGGTTGCAAACCAGACGCTTAAAGAAGTTCGTGATGCAATCGGGATTAACTACTTTGGCTAAAAATATAAACTAAAAAAGCGAGGCTGCTAGGAAAATAAGTTTTTCCCTGAGCCCCGTTTTTTTTCGTGTCTCCCATAGCAGAACATGGTAACATAAAAGAGATGTATTTATACGAAAAATAATTAATTAAAGCGGAGGTGAAAATGGTGGAAAACCTCGCGATTGTAGACCTCGGCTCAAACTCGGCCCGAATGGCAATAACAGAAATTGCTCCAGACGGACGATTTCGTGAAATTCGACGTGTAAAAGAAAATACACGTTTATCTGAGGGAATGGGACGAGAAAAAATGTTACAAGAGAGTGCAATTGAACGCACAATTGCGGCTCTAAAACGATTTAAAAAAATCTACCAAGAGATTCCCAATATTAAGGTTCGTGCGATCACGACTGCTGCAGTTCGGCAGGCACGAAATCGCCAAGAGTTTTTGAAGCGTGTCCAGCAAGAAGTTGGTATTCATCTACAAGTTTTATCTGGTAAAAAAGAAGCCTATTATGATTACTTAGGTGTCGTTCGAACATTGCGGCTTAACCACTGTTTAATTTTAGACGTTGGTGGAGCAAGCTGTGAATTGATATTGGTACAGCAGCGAAAAGCACGTAACTTGATTTCTATTCCGGTGGGCGCTGTTAATTTATCAGAGCAATATCATTTAAATGGCTATGTTCGTTCGGCTGACCTTTTTCGTGCACAGGTAGCGATGAACGAACGATTGACCAAAATTCCGTGGTTACGTTATGCGACACGTGTTCCGATTGTTTTATTAGGTGGTGCTAACCGGACTTTGGCGCGCATGACCCAGTCTTACCATCACCATCACCGTCGAAATGGTTCAATTCATGGGTATCAGCTTTCCTCGCGAGTAGTATTTGCTACTTATCGTGAATTGCTAAATCGTAACTTGGCCCAGCGTAAACGTATGACTGGTCTAGAACCAGAACGAGCAGACATTATCATCGGCGGAATGCTGCCTCTTGTAACTCTTTTGCAACGCAACAGTGATGGTCGGGTTATTTTTTCAGAGAGTGGCGTCCGCGAAGGAATCATCACTGAATATGTAAATCAAAGGAAGCGACACCATGACTGATTGGCAACACGGTTTTTATAAGTTATCTGCCGATGATCGGCGTCAACAATTGACAAAAGCTCGTCAACTATCCCCCATTGAAGAGCAAGTATTAGCAAATACAAGTTCAGACTTAGGGGATGAGTTAGTCGAAAATTATATTACTGATTATTCTTTACCTGAAGGAGTAGCCTTAAATATAACTGTAAACAATCGTCAGTATGTTGTGCCGATGGTGGTTGAAGAACCATCAGTCATAGCCGCTGCTAGCAATGGTGCGCACCGGGTAAGCAGGTCGGGAGGATTTAATGCCCCTCAGCAAGACCGTCAATTAGTGGGTCAAGTTATTTTAGACGATGTGTCCGATAAAGCAGCAGTTAAAGCATGGTTATTAGAACACCAAGATGAGATTTTAACAATTGCTAACCAGGCTCACCCCTCAATGCAGGCACGAGGTGGAGGTGCGAAGTCGATGAAAGTTCGCACTCCTGGGGACTTTATTAGTATTGACCTAGGGATCGATGTTTGTCAGGCAATGGGCGCTAATAGTGTCAATACGATGGCAGAAGCGGTTGGAAAATGGTTAACAGACCAGGGCTTCCATGTTATTACCGCAATTTTAAGCAATCTTGCAACGCAGAGTCTGCAAACTGCTACTTGCAAAGTTGCTTTTCGGTACTTAGCAACTACGGAGATGGATGGTAAAGAGGTTGCTCAACGAATTGCCCGCCTTAGTGACCTTGCGCAAGTTGACCCTTATCGGGCAGCTACCCATAATAAAGGAATAATGAACGGGATTGATGCGGTTATGATCGCCAGTGGAAATGATTGGCGGGCGATTGAAAGCGGAGCCCATGCCTACGCTGCTCGTGATGGGCAATATCGCGGCTTAAGTACTTGGGAAATCCAGGACGGCTACTTGGTAGGAAAAATTGTTCTTCCTTTACCAGTTGGTGTAATTGGTGGTTCAATTGGATTAAATAAAATGACTAAGATAAACTATCATATTAGTCAAATTAAGAGTGCTAAAGAGTTGGCAGCCGTAACAGCAAGTGTCGGATTGGCACAAAATTTGGCTGCTTTACGAGCATTGACAACCACTGGGATTCAAGCTGGTCATATGAAACTCCAATACCGGTCATTAGCAGCAAGTGTCGGAGCAACGCCAGCAGAAGTACCATTAGTAGTAGCACAATTAAAGCAGCGATCACATGTTGACCAAGCACTTGCTAAAGAAATATTATCAACGATCAGAAAGGACCAAGTTAATGACTGAAGAGAGAATTACACTAAATAAAGAAAATCGGGCACTTCTTGATCAGGTTAATAGTCTATATCCTGAAGGTAGTGTCTTTGTTCAGTTTCATGGTGACAAATCAGGATATGTTCGCCATGACCAAGCAACTCAACAAACTATTCCTGGTGCCTTGGTTATTATTGTGACTGACTTGACTGCGCCAAATTACACTGCTTCACACGAATTATTGCACCTTTTGATGTTACTAAAAGGTTTCCCACAAATCTTTTTCCAACTGTCTCTTGGGGATAAGGAACTCGATGAACAGATGATGATTATGTCAACTGATTTGTATAATATCGCTATGCATCGAGTAGTGGTGGCAGAACAACGTAAACATGGTTTTATTACTGATAAAATTGAAGAGGAATATTTAAAGGGGATTGAGCATACATTAACTCCGGAAAAAGAGGAAGATGATGAACGGACGTTACGGTTGTTAACCCTTTTGGATGCCCTGGTCTTTTACGGTGACCACCTCTCAAAGTATGAAAAAACTTTAGCAGAAAAGTACCCGCTTGCACTGGCCGCGGCAAAAAAGATGTATGCTGAGATTACAAAGAAGCCCATTAAGTCACCGTTCGATATGCGCCGGTCAATTGTTAAGATTTATTCTTTGTTTGATCAACAAATGCAGGAATGGGGCTTACCAGCCTTACACAATAACGAATACACAACTCTCTCACCGGTATTAAGTGCCCGGCAATTACGTTTAGAGATGCGTCAAGTTTTTGAAATCTATCACTCTGATATGAAAGAACGGGGGACGGATAAGCGCGCCTATGTTGGTCTTCGGCGGAGTGATGGTCAAAATTCGTTTACTCTTCCGGCACCGACTCAAAATGCGCCAGAAGAATTTAAGAAGATATATGATCAACCAGTGAGGGAATTTCTTGAACAGAATAGCATTCCATACATTGTAAGGAAGTGAGTTAGATGGATGCGACGATTCAAAAAACATTTGACGACGCAAAAAATATTGTCTTTCTAACGGGAGCAGGTGTTTCAACTGCTTCTGGCATTCCTGATTTTAGGTCAGCAAACGGTCTATATACGCAGAATCGGAATGCGGAATATTACTTAAGTCACCGTTATTTTGTTAGGGATCCAGAAGGCTTTTATGAATTTTGCAAGCAAAATTTGTATTTTCCAGATGCAAAGCCCAACGTAATTCATCAAAAACAGGCAGCCTTGACGCAACAGGACCGTGCGACTGTTATAACGCAAAATATCGATAACTTATATGAAGAAGCTGGCACGAAACACTTGATTGACTTTCATGGGAACCTCTTCCATGTTTATTGTGAAAAGTGTCATGAAACTGTTCCAGTGAGCGAATATTTGAAGAGTCGCCTGCATCAAAAGGATAATGGCCCCTTGCGTCCGGACATTGTGTTATATGATGAAGGAATTAAGCAAGAGGATATTATCAATTCTGTCAAGGCAATGGAACAAGCTGATTTAGTTGTGATTGTGGGTACTTCGATGAAAGTATACCCATTTGCGGGCTTGCTAGATTACCGCAATCCAAATGCAAAGGTGATTGCGGTTAATCAGCAGTTATTGAAATTTCCTTTTGACTTTCAAATGGTTCAAGACGATGCAACAAAATTCTTTGACGAATTAAAAGTATAAAAAAGAAGCTGCAGTTGTCTAAGGACAATTTCCAGCTTCTTTTTACTCCAGTGGTCATTCAAAGAAAACGACCTTCCCATCAATTTTGAATGGGAGTGCTACTAAATGAGTACCCTTCTTTTTAGTAGCATCCTTTTCTTGATAAAAAATGTGACGAATACCTTTGTTCTTTAGTAGCATTTCTGATCGCTCCTTTCATATTGTTCACTTGTAAAATAACATGTTTTGAACGCTTTTCCTAGAGAAATAACGAAGTATGAGAAACGCTTTCATTTTAAAGTGTGAAAATAGTGTATAATCCGTTCGCCTTTTACTATCAAAATGAATAAAAGTGATAAAAGCAACGATTCGAGTCCTTAAAAAATGAATATAGATTTATTTTGTGGTGTATAAGAATTTGCTAAGTAATTTGATGAGGATTTTTGGGGTACGAAAGAGAGGATTAAAGATGAAAATAACAATGGGGATGACAACTTGGACGGAGCATCCAGTACTCATCCATGATGAACAACGCCCAGTAAGGCTTGATGAGTATGCTCAACATTTTCCGGTGGTTGAGGTTGATACTTTTTTCTACGCTTTACCTCAGATAGCAACAATTCAAAACTGGCTTGCTACGGTTCCTCCAACTTTTCAGTTTATCGTTAAAGCTAACCAGAAAATGACACTGCATCAGCGAAACCAGGAACGTGGCGAATTAGAACAGGTCTTTCAACAATATCGCCGGACAATCTCCCCCTTGGTAGCTGCTGGTCAATTAAAGACGATATTATTTCAGTTTCCTCCATATTTTGATGCAACTGTGCGTGACTTTTCTTACTTACGATTAATTCGGGAATGGTTAGGAAACTTGCCAATTGCAGTCGAATTTCGTAATCAAACTTGGTATAAGAAAGAAATTTTACCGTCAGTCTTAGATTTCTGTCGTGAGCTCAACTTTACATTAGTAGCTGCTGATGAACCCCATAATACGCCGACGTCAGTACCATTTGTGCTTGCAACAACTAATCCCGACTTAGCCATGCTGCGCCTTCATGGCCGCAATCGCAAAGGGTGGGAAAGTCAAGGAAAAGAATGGCGAAAAACACGGACGCTGTATCGATATTCGACGGAAGAACTTCAATTCTTTAAAAAACAAATTGAGTCCTTGCAGCCGCAACCTAAAGAACTCTGTGTTATCTTCAATAATAACTCCGCCAAGGATGCAGCACCGAACGCATTAAGTCTTCAAAAAATGATGAACATTGAATTTAAGGGTCTGGCACCTAAATCACCAGAACAGCTTGATCTGTTTTAGGATGGAGCAAGCCCTAATAAAATGCTATACTAAATGTTAAATCTTAATTAGTAATATCTTAGAAAGAGGGGCCTTATATGGCTGAACAAAAACCAACTTATTACATTACAACACCAATTTACTATCCATCTGGTAAACTCCATATTGGTAATTCATACACAACAATTGCATGTGATGCAGAAGCACGTTTTAAGCGTTTGATGGGCTATGACGTATTCTACTTAACAGGAACCGATGAACATGGCCTTAAGATTGAACAAAAGGCTGAAAAGCTCGGCATGAAGCCACAAGAATACGTTGATCAAATGGCTGCCCAAATTAAAGGGCTATGGAAAAAACTTGAAATTACAAATGATAAGTTTATTCGAACAACCGATGACTACCATGAAAAAGCTGTCCAAAAGATTTTCCAACAATTGCTTGACCAAGGGGATATTTACAAGGGTAAGTATACTGGTTGGTACTCAGTTGATGATGAAGAATACTTCACAGAAAGTCAGTTAGCAGAAGTTTACCGTGATGAAGACGGTAATGTGATCGGCGGAAAAGCGCCATCAGGTCATGAAGTTCAATTAGTTGAGGAAGAATCATACTTCTTTAAGATGAGTAAGTATGCTGACTGGTTAATGAACTACTATAAGGAACATCCTGATTTTATCGAACCGCAATCACGGATGAATGAAATGATTAATAACTTCTTAAAGCCAGGGCTAGAAGATCTTGCAGTTACGCGGACATCATTTACCTGGGGAGTTAAGGTTCCTAATGACCCTAAGCACGTGGTATACGTATGGATTGATGCATTATCAAACTATATTACTGCACTAGGATATGGCAGTGACGATGATAGCCTCTTCAAGAAGTACTGGCCTGCTGATATTCACATGGTAGGAAAGGAAATTGTTCGTTTCCACACGATTTACTGGCCGATTATGCTTCATGCGCTTGGCTTACCATTGCCAAAGCACGTTATTGGTCATGGATGGTTAACAATGCGTGACGGGAAGATGTCGAAGTCAAAGGGAAACGTTATCTATCCTGAAACCCTTGTTGATCGTTACGGCCTTGATGCTACACGTTATTACTTATTGCGGGCAATGCCATTTGGTAATGATGGCGTCTTTAGTCCAGAAGACTTTGTTGATAAGGTAAACTATGACCTCGCTAACGATCTTGGAAACTTGCTCAATCGGACTGTTGCGATGATTAATAAGTATCAAAACGGCAAATTACTTGGTACTAATGATGCAACGACTGATTTTGATGCTGGTTTAGAACAAACTGCTAGTGATGTAATCGCTGAGTATAAAGAACTGATGGACAAAACACGATTTGCTGAAGCGTTGGCAGCTGTTTGGAAGTTGGTTAGTCGTGTTAACAAGTACATTGATGAAACTGAACCATGGGTATTAGCAAAAGATGATAGTAAGAAGGATGTATTATCAGATGTGATGACCCATCTAGCAAAGAGTTTGCGGATTATTGCGGCCCTAATTCAACCAATTATGCCGAATGCACCAAAACAAATTGTTGAGCAACTTGGAATTGAAGAGACTGACTTATCATTAATCGATCTTCAATTTAATGAGTTCCCAGGAGAAGCTCAGGTTGTCGCCAAAGGAACTCCGATCTTCCCACGATTGGATGTGAAGGCCGAGGTTGAATTTATTAAGAGTAAGATGACAGCAAACGAAAAGAAGAAAGGAAGAAAGGCAATGGCTGAAGCAAAAGAAAAAGCCCAAGAAACAGCACAAGAAGAGAAAACAGATGGCAAAAAGCCAATTCGGATTGATGTCTTTGACAAAGTTGAATTGAAAGTGGCTCAAATCACTGCTGCCGATCATGTAGAAGGTGCTGATAAGCTTCTAAAATTCCACATGGATGATGGAACAGAAGAAGGCCGGCAAATCCTTTCTGGAATTGCCAAATGGTATCCAGATCCTTCTGTTTTAGTAGGTAAAAAAGTTTTGATTGTTGCTAACTTGAAACCACGGAAAATGCGGGGCGAGTTAAGCCAAGGAATGCTTTTGTCTGCTGAAAAAGACGGCAATGTTCAAGTGGTAACTGTTCCTGATAATTTAGTACCTGGAATGGGCGTTGAATAAAGTGCGTAATCATCAACACCAGCAATTGGTTTATGATTCCCATACCCACCTAAATGACGATGTGTTTTATGATGATGTGCCTGCCTTTATTAACCGTGCTGCTCATTATGGCGTGACGGAGATGAATATTGTTGGCTCGAACCAGCTATTGAATACCCGTGCTTTAAAGTTGGGACACCAGTTTGATAACCTGCATCCAATTATTGGTTGGCATCCAGAAGATATTGCTAATTGGAATAGTGAAACCAAGAAAGAATTACGCCAACAATTAGCAGATCCCTTAGTCGTGGGAATTGGAGAGATTGGCTTAGATTATTATAATGACGAGCAGTCTCCTCACAAGCAACAACAAGAAATTTTTGCTGAACAGCTTGAGTGGGCGCGAGAACTGAAATTACCAGTCTCGATTCACTGCCGGGATGCACTAGCTGACACGTATGAAATTTTGCGGAATGCCCACGTCGATGAATTTGGCGGTGTTATGCATAGTTTTAATGGGTCGCCAGAATGGGCAGAGAAATTTATGGATCTCGGGATGATGATTTCTTTTAGTGGTGTCGTAAGCTTCAAAAATGCGACAGAAGTCCATGAAGCCGCGTTAGTTGTTCCCTTGGAAAAGATGATGGTTGAAACAGATGCACCTTACCTAACGCCACTTCCATACCGGGGAAAGCAAAATGAACCCGGTTTTACTAAGTTTACGGTGGATGCAATTGCAAATTTAAAGCAGGTTGATGCTGGTAAAGTGGCATATAAAACATTTACGAACGCCCGCCGCTTATTTTTGGAAAATGAAGAAAGAGGCCTATGATTAGAATAAAAGAAGTTATAGTTGTTGAAGGTAAAGATGATACTAAGCAAATTTTAAAAGCGGTTGATGCCGATACCTACGAAACAAATGGGTCCGCAATTTCAACGGCTGACTTGGCGAAGTTGAAAAAGTTACAAGCAAGCCGGGGCCTAATTGTTTTTACTGATCCGGACTTTAACGGGGAGCGGATTAGAAAAATAATCAGTGAAGCCATCCCGGGAGTTAAGCACGCTTTTATTAAACGTAAAGATGGTGTGCCAACTGAGGCTCACGGTAGCTTGGGAGTTGAGCATGCAACGCCAGCAATTATAAAATCAGCTTTGGAGCACCTTTATACCCAAACAACGATACCCCAGCAAGTTTTCAAGCGAGAAGACTTGCAAAAATGGGGATTAACAGGTCAAGCAGATTCACGAAAACGGCGTGAAAAGTTAGGGCAATTACTTGGAATCGGTTATGGCAATGGAAAACAATTAATTCACCGGTTAAACATGTTTCAAGTTGACCGAGCAACATTTGAACAAGCAATTAAGCAAATAAATCAGGAGGAAGATCATGAGTAATTCACCAGAAATTGGTAGTCGAACACGTACCCGCGCGATAATGGAAAAGTACGGGATCCGAACAAAAAAGAGTTTCGGCCAGAATTTCCTTACTGATTTGAACGTCTTAAAAAATATCGTTGAGGCGGCGGATATTACAGCTAATGACAATGTAATTGAAATTGGCCCTGGAATTGGCGCTTTAACGGAGCAATTAGCACAAGCGGCGGGAGAAGTTTTAGCCTTAGAAATTGATCAAGATTTAATTCCGGTGTTAAAAGAAGTATTATCACCATATGATAATGTAAAAGTGATTAATCAAGATGTCCTTCAAGCTAATTTACCAGAATTAATCAAAAAGGAATTTAAGGATCCTAGTCGACCAATTAAGGTGGTTGCTAATCTCCCTTATTACATTACGAGTCCCATTCTAATGAATTTACTGGCTAGTCCTGTTGAGTGGGCAACGATTTGTGTAATGATGCAAAAGGAAGTTGCTCAACGACTCACGGCTAAACCAGGCACTAAACAATATGGTGCTTTGACATTAGCGATTGAATACCAAATGCAAGCTAAAATTGCTTTTGATGTTTCGCGGAAAGTGTTCGTGCCAGCACCTAATGTTGATTCAGCAATTGTGGTATTAACACCGCGGACAAATCCGCTTCCGGTTCAGCCTTTTGATAAGCAAAAATTATTTGGCTTTATCCGGGGATGCTTTGCTCATCGTCGCAAGAGTCTTTGGAATAACCTCCAAAGTTTAATTGGTAAAGATCCAGTGGTAAAAGAGAAAATGACGGCCGTTTTAACCCAGCTGGACATTTCGCCGCAAATCCGTCCTGAGAAACTAACCCTCGAACAATTTATTGAACTTGCGAATGCTCTTCACCAGCAAAATTTCTTATAAAATATAGTTGACCGTTACAAAACATTATGGTACAATTTTGCCTTTTGTGTAAAAAAAGAGTATGCTAGTCTACAGTGAGGTGAAGGAGTCGTGCCTAATAGCATTGTAGAAATTAAGAAGAAGCTAGATGAACGGATTGGCGAGCATGTTTTAGTAAAAGCGCAAGCTGGACGTAAACGTATTACCACCCATCACGGTATTTTGAGTAAGACCTATCCTGCAGTATTTGTTATTCATTTGAATGATGAACAGGGGACATTGGATCGGGTTTCCTATAGTTATACTGATTTGTTAACACGAAATATTTCAATTGCCTTTGATGAAGCAGAATAAGCTGATAAAAATTAAAATTCATATTTATAAAATAATAGGGGTGGGTAAAAATACCTTTCAACAGGAAGGCAGTTTTTATTCACTCCTTTTGCTTTAGGAATAGTTAGGAAACAGTAGTTGCAAGGATTATAGTTCCGTTAGTATAATTTAACTAACTAAATTATTACAATAAGGAGGGTTGCCGGATGATAGTTACAGAAAAAGCACCAGCAAAATTGAATTTGAGTTTAGATACGCCGATGCGATATTTTGATGGTTCTCCTCAATGGGATATGGTAATGGTCTCGGCAGACCTGGCTGATTATGTAACTGTTGAGACACACCGGCGCCCTACAACAATTAAAGTCTATACAAATAATGGTTTTTTACCTAATGACCAACGTAATCTAGCATACCAAGCAGCTCATATTTTGCGTAGTCGTTTTCATTGTAAAGATGGTGTTACGATTCGGATTAAGAAGCAAATCCCGGTTGCGGCCGGATTGGGTGGTGGCTCTTCAGATGCAGCGGCAGTTTTACGCGCATTAAATAGTATTTGGCGGTTGGGCTTGAGTTTATCAGAACTAGCAAAGATTGCATTAACGATTGATTCTGATGTCCCGTATTGTATATACAACAAATTAGCCCATGTCACTGGTCATGGTGAAAAAATTGAATTGTTACCACCACAACCCCACTATTGGGCCGTGATTGCAAAACAAAAGATCAGTGTTTCCACACCGCAAATCTTACGACAAATTAATTATGAGAAGCTTCAACATCTTAATAATGAAGCGTTACTGACAAATTTAAAGAAAGAAGATTGGCAAGAAGCAACAAAATATATGGGAAATGTTTTAGAGCCTTTAACGATGAAGTTTTATCCAGAAATCGGTCGTTTAAAGAATAAGATGAAAGAATTGGGGGCCGATGTTGCACAAATGAGCGGGACGGGACCAACCGTCTTCGCAATCTGCCATACAGAATCGCGAGCAAAACGGATTCAAAATAGTATCCGGGGATTTTGTCGCGACGTTCATGTTGTAACTTTGCTTTGATTATATTTAAGGCCAAGAAGAATGAGGCTGGGAGAAAACTTTTGTTTTCTCTCAGCCTCAACTGCTTTTATGAATAATAGTAAGATAACGTGGAACTAGCTTCGCGTCGCCGCAAGGAGGTTATTTTCCACTCTCCTCTTGTCCTTTTTATTTTTATAGTTGCAATCCGACATAAAGTTCGCTATTATATTCATTGTTCTAAATAGTAATGATTACGATTAAAAAAGAGGGAAAGAATGAAAAAATATATTATCGGTGTTATTAGCATTATTGCTTTGTTGGTTATAATTCTTGGCTTATCCTTTGTTCCGTGGAAATCGATGGGGAAAATCAAAAGCCAATTAGAGTGGTGACCGGATTGAATTTCTATGGTGAAGTAGCGGAGAAAGTAGCTGGCGATCATGGCCAAGTGATTTCGTTTATTGATAATGCTTCGGTTGATCCCCATGATTATCAACCCAATACTAAGCAAGCCCAGCAAGTTGCTAAAGCCAATGTAGTAATTGAAAATGGTCTTGGCTACGATAGCTGGGTAAACAAACTCGTTAAATCAAGCAGTAACTATAACAAGATTAAAGTAATTAATGTGGCATCTTTAACCGGCAAGAAAGATGGCGACAATGAGCATATTTGGTATGCACCTGAAACAGTCGAAAAATTAGCAAATGACCTTGCAACTCAATATGGTAAACTTGATCCGCAACACGCTAATGATTACCAAAAGAATGCGCAAAAATATTTAGCTTCTCTTCAACCACTTAATGAAGAAATTGCGAAAGTGAAGCGCCAGGTAAATCCTAATAATAATCGTGTTGCAGTTAGTGAACCAGTTTTTGATTACGCCTTAGAAAATGCTGGTTATCAAGTTATGGACAAACATTTCGAAAAAGCTGTTGAAGATGGGAACGATCCATCACCAAAAGATATTGAAGAAATTCAACAAGCAATCATTAATCACCAAATTGCCTTCTTTGTTGATAATTCGCAGACAAGTGATAAAGTTGTTGATAATTTAGTTAAGCTTGCCCATGAACATGATGTTCCAGTATTAAAGGTAACGGAAACAAAGCCGAATGGGGATGACTATATGCAGTGGATGCTTAAGCAATACCAAGCATTGTCTCGCATTCAACAAAAGGAGAATTAAGAAGATAATGGCAGTTGTATCAGTTGATGATTTAACGATCGCTTATGGAAATCATACTGTAATCGATCATTTAAGCTTCTCCATTAATGAAGGAGATTTTCTCGTCGTGGTTGGTGAAAATGGGGTAGGAAAAACGACTCTTGTTCGCTCGATGCTTGGGTTTTTAAAACCGAAAAGCGGGACAATAACTATTCCGCAAAGTACACGACTTGGCTACGTTCCTCAGTTTCGTAATATTGATGAGGAATACCCGCTATCTATTCGTGATTTTGTTGCTTTAAATACTAAACCACGTCTTTTGCCATGGCTGACTAAAAGCGAACGAAACCGCGTTGAACGGATGATTCGTGAAAATAACCTAACAAAGATTGCTGAGCGGCCTCTTGGTTTAGCATCAGGGGGTGAGAAGCAGCGAGCGTATCTTGCTCAAGCCTTATTACCCAATCCTAACCTCCTTATTCTGGACGAATCGACGGCAAGTCTGGACAATGAAATGAAGTATGAATTGCTAGACCTAGTAACCCGTTTTCAACAAAATGGTTTGAGTGTAATGTTTATTACTCATGATTGGGATCTAGCAGAACAATATGGAACTCGTTTCTTGTATTTGTCTCCCGGTTCTTATTCCACTGGGCCAATTAATGAGTTACCCAGTCCGGTAAAGGGGGATAAAAAGTAATGTTAACTTTAAGTTTTATGCGTCATGCATTTGTCGCTAGTACATTTATTGCGATTATTTGTGGAATTATTGGAGTTTTTGTCGTTGCACGAAATTTATCATTCTTAACGCATACCTTGTCTGAAATTGGATTTGCTGGTGGTGCTTTTGCCGTTTTTGCTGGATGGCCAGCGCTAAATGGGATGATTCTGTTTACAATGTTAAGCTCAGTTATTGTTGGACAAATGAGTATAAAAGAATCACGACGAGAAGCGGTTATTAGTGCCGTTTCAGCGCTGTTTATTGGCTTAGGAATTCTTTTCTTATCTTTGAGCAGTCAGTCAGCTAGCTCAGCAACAAGTATTTTGTTTGGTAGCGTGGTTGGAATTAGTTTGAATGAGGTATGGCAACTTGTCTACCTTTCTATTCTTGTTTTGGTCATTCTATTGTTAATGTATCGCCGGCTTAAGTTTGACTCCTTTGATGCGATTGGTGCGCAGGTCAGTGGGATAAATCAAACAATAATTTCTGTTGTTTTTCTTTTATTACTTGCTTTGAGTGTTAGTGTCGCTGCTCAGATTGTCGGTTCTTTGCTAATTTTTATTCTCCTAACATTACCCGCTGCTAGTGCTAAATACTTTACGCATGGTGTAGCACGGATGATTATTTTAGCAATTTTATTTTCACTGCTAGGGACATGGCTTGGTCTTTTTCTCGGTTATTTGACAGATTGGCCGGTTAGTTTCTTTATCGCAGTGATTGAAGTTATCATCTATACCACAGCCTTGATTTATAGTAAATTTATCGAATCGAATTAGACTGGGGCTTAAGTAGGTAAATAGCACAGTACAACAATGGTCTTCAACGCCCAGCAAAGTGTTGGAGACTATTGTTATTTGCGGGGCTTTCAGATGCTAACTTTATGGTGATAAAATGCCCCTATCTCGTACTCTTTTTCTTCAGTAAATACTAAAATTTTGCCGAAAATCCGAACGTTTTATGTTAAAATCAATGTTAATTAATCCTTTTTGAAAGGCAGAGAAAGAACATGAAAATTAGACGGAGTAACCGATTGGTGGATATGACACGTTACTTGCTTGAACATCCGCGATCATTAGTATCGTTGAAGTTTTTTGGTGAGCGTTACGACTCAGCTAAGTCATCAATCAGTGAAGATTTGGGAATTGTTAAACATACCTTCCAAACTTGGGGACAGGGACGATTAGAAACAATTCCTGGTGCAAGCGGTGGCGCGGTATTAACGCCATTTTATTCTAAGGAAAATGCTCAAGCGGCCATTGATAACTTGGTTGACCGGGTTAATGATGACTCGCGTTTGCTACCGGGAGGCTATGTTTACTTATCAGATTTAATCGGCCAACCAGAAATTTTGCGGCAGATTGGTAAGTTAATCGCTACTCAATACGTTGATACTGATGTTGATGTTATTATGACAGTCGAGACTAAGGGGATCCCGATTGCTCAAAGCGTTGCGATGTATATGAATAAACCATTCGTTATTGTTCGTAATAGTTCGCACATTACTGAAGGACCTACTGTAAGTGTTAATTACGTTTCTGGCTCTGTTCAGCGAATAAAGAAGATGGAATTGTCCCGTCGTACATTATCAGCTGGGGCAAATGCCTTAGTTGTTGACGACTTTATGAAGGGCGGCGGCACGATTAATGGAATGAAATCTTTGATTAAAGAATTTGATGCTAACTTGGTTGGAATCACTGTCTTTGCAGAGGGTCGTCCAGTAAACGGTCAACGGTTAGTCGATAACTGTACTTCATTAATCAAAGTGGAAACTAAAGATGGCACGGAGAAGAAGATTGCAGCACAAGCAGGAAGCTTCATGGAAAACGTGTTTGATAAGAAAGTGGAGAATTAGGAAATGACAAAACGTAATGCAATTATTTTAGCTGCTGGTAAAGGTACCCGGATGCGCTCAAAGCTATACAAGGTTTTACACCAAGTTTGTGGTAAGACAATGGTTGAGCATGTTTTAACCCAATTGGAAAAGGCCAAGATTGATAATATTATTACAATTGTTGGTTTTGGGGCGGAAACGGTTGAACAGCAATTGGGACACCGTACTAAGTATGTGCTCCAAGAACAACAGCTTGGAACCGGGCATGCTGTAATGCAAACAAAAGACCTTCTTGCAAATGAAGATGGCGAAACTATTATTGTCAGTGGTGATACTCCTTTATTTACGGCTGAGACTTTTGAAAAGCTCTTTGAATATCATGAACAATGGCATGCGGCAGCCACTATTTTGACTTCTATTGCTCCTGATCCAACTGGTTATGGGCGGATTGTGCGAAATGATGTTGGAATCGTTGAACGAATCGTGGAACAAAAAGATGCTACTGTTCAAGAACAAGCAATTAAGGAAATTAATACCGGAGTTTACTGTTTTGATAACAAGAAACTCTTTGCAGCCCTTAGCAAGATCACGAATGATAATGCTCAGGGTGAGTATTATTTAACTGATGTTATTGGCATTTTAAAGCAAGAAAATGAGATCGTAACAGCCTACAAGATGGATAACTTTGACGAATCAATGGGGGTAAATGACCGAGTTGCCCTTGCACGCGCAAACAAGGTAATGCGTAACCGGATCAATACTCATTGGATGCGTGAAGGTGTTTCAATGATTGATCCTGAAACAACTTATATTGATGCTGATGTTAAGATTGGTCGTGATACAGTTATTGAAGGTGGCGTTGTAATCAAAGGTCATACAGAAATTGGTAACGATTGTTATATCGGTGCTGGTTCACGGATCAATGATTCCAAGATTCACGATGGGGTTAAAATTATTTCGTCTACCCTCCAAGAAGCAGAAATGCACAATGGCAGTGATATTGGTCCTAATAGCCACCTGCGTCCAGAAACAGAAATTGGCGAAAATGTTCATATTGGTAACTTCTGTGAGGTTAAGAAGGCTTATATCGGTGAGGGAACAAAGGTCGGTCACCTCACTTATATCGGTAACGCTACTTTAGGTAAGGATATTAATGTTGGCTGTGGAGTAGTCTTTGTTAACTACGATGGGACAAATAAGCACCATACCAATGTTGGTGACCATGCATTCATCGGTAGTAACAGTAACTTAGTAGCCCCTGTTAATATTGCAAAAGATTCATTTGTTGCTGCTGGTTCGACCATCACAGACAGTACGGAACAATATGATATGGCAATTGCGCGGGCACGGCAGGTTAATAAAGAAAATTATGCTAAGAAGCTACCATGGTAACTTGCTTTTTGCCTCACTAATTTATATTATGTAAGTGGTAGTAGTATAACTTTTATTAATCAGCGGAGGACCTAATGACACAGCAATATTTTGATCAAAATTTAAAAATCTTTGCGTTAAATTCAAACCGTCCCTTAGCAGAAAAGATTGCTAAGCATGTCGGTGTTGATTTAGGAAAATTATCTGTTAATCGTTTTAGTGATGGTGAGATCCAAATTAATATTGAGGAAAGTGTGCGGGGAGACAATGTTTATGTCATCCAGTCGACTTCTGCCCCAGTTAATGACAACTTAATGGAGTTATTAATTATGGTGGATGCGCTTCGCCGCGCTAGTGCCAAGACGATTAATGTGGTGATGCCATACTATGGTTATGCCCGTCAAGACCGAAAAGCACGGAGCCGTGAACCAATCACTGCTAAGTTAGTTGCTAATATGTTGCAAAATTCCGGTGTTGATCGGATTATTGCACTTGATCTTCATGCCGCACAAATTCAAGGGTTCTTTGATATTCCTGTCGATCATTTGATGGGTGCTCCTCTTTTAGCGGAGTATTTTATCAACCAGGGTGTTGCTGAAAATGCAGTTATTATTTCTCCTGATCATGGTGGAGTAACACGGGCACGAGCACTTGCTGAGTTTTTAAAATCTCCAATTGCGATTATTGATAAGCGGCGTCCACGGGCGAACGTTGCTCAAATCATGAATATTATTGGGGACGTTAAGGGTAAGAAGTGTATTATGATTGATGACATGATTGATACTGCGGGAACTATTAGTTTAGGTTCGCAAGCACTGATAGATGCCGGCGCAGAAGAAGTCTATGCATCATGTACTCATGCAGTATTATCTGGCCCAGCAATTGAACGTTTACGGAATGCACCGCTTAAAGAAGTTGTTGTGACAGACTCGATTCAATTGCCAAAGGAAAAACAAATCGATAAAATCAAGCAGGTATCGGTTGCGCCACTAATTGGGGATGCAATCAAACGGATTAACGAAAATCGTCCTGTTAGTCCACTCTTTAAGCAAGTCTTCCAAAGTGCACAGTTGGAAAAGAAGTAATATTTAAGCAAACTGAAATTAATAAATAAAGTAGGTCGGAAGGAAAAAATATTTTTAGTTTCTTTCGGCCTTTCTTATTTTTCGTTTCTGTTTGGCAGATTGCAAGAAATAACTTGAACGAATTTAGTGACGTAGATTAATCAAGAAGATCTCGATTGGTGTGTGCCAGTTAAGACATTTAAGTGGTCGGGAATTCAGATACCAATTGATTTGAACCAGCTGGCGATCGCTCAGCTCTTCAATGGCTTGTCCCTTGGGAATAAACCGTCGCAAAACTCGATTACGGTTCTCATTACTACCGCGTTCGTGCGGTGAATAGGCATGGGCAAAGTAAACCTGAGTACCCGTTAGCTGTTCAATTGCCTGATAGTTAGCGAACTCTTTCCCATGATCCACGGTAAGCGTCTTGAGCTTGTCTTGAAGTTGACTAGCTAGTTCAAGTACGGCTTGAGTCATGGACTGACTGTCGCGACCATGGAGCCGTTTAACAATTGTCAGGCGACTCTTACGCTCCACAAAAGTCGCCACAGCTTGACCTTTACGTTTGCCAGAAAGTACGGTATCAGCTTCAAAGTGGCCGAATTCTTGGCGAGTTTCGACTTTATGAGGACGCTCCTCAATGGAGCGGCCGTGACTGAACGTACCACGCTTTTCTTTAGCACGATGACGACGAATTCCATGATCAGGCAAATCGGGTAACTGTACATCAAGCCATCCTTGATCAATCCAGTTATAGACCGTCTTGTAGGCAATCCCAACTACATGGGCAACTTGTTCAGGGGACCACTTCTGGACTTGAATCTTTTCCTCAATCAAGTGCTTAAGGCTTTTAGTGAGTGAAGACTTCCGCCCCCGTTGACTAACCTTGCGTTCAAAGTCAGTTTGCGCTAGTTCAGCTTGATACCCACTATTTAGCCGGTGAAGTTCGTTAAAGATGGTGGTCTTACTAAAGCCTAAGTAGTTAGCGATGTATCGCAAGGAACGTCCTTCATTATGAAGCGTTTCAATGACAACACGGTTCTGGAATGATAAAATAGTGGTGCTCATCAAGGTCCTTCTTTCTAATGGATTGTGTGGTAACACCATTAAAGACCTTGATGGGTTTTTCTGTCCACTTAAATGTTCAACTTAAATTTTACAATCTGCCGTTTTAAAAGAAGATAAAGATTTAGGAAAGACAAACAGTCATTATCAATTCATGTTATAATACGATGTGAAATAAGGAGGAGAAAAATGACAACAATTAAGTTTTTCAAAAAAGCAATGGTTGGAACAGCTGCAGTAGCCACTGTCTTTGCCCTCGCTGGTTGTGGTAAACAATCTTCGTCAAGTAGTGATACAAGTTCTTCCAGCACATCGTCTGTCCGTTCTTCCGAAAGTAAAGCTTCAAAGGCTTATCGTACAGCTAATAAGCTTATCCAAAATCATGACTATGAAGGAGCATATGAACAATTAAGTCAATTAAACGATCATAATGCTCAAACGGAAGCACTTGCTGATGATTTACAGAGCTATATGAACGCCCAAAAAGCATATGAAAATGGCGATTATGATGGTGCTAAGAACAATTTGAAATCACAAAAGTCGACTAGTACGGCAATGCGCAATGCATACGCTGACTTACAAAGCAAGGTAAGTTCTGCACAAGGTTCCACGAGTTCTCAAGCTTCATCATCTGCCAATAGCAAGCAAACAAATAAGCAATCCAGTTCTACAAGCTCAGCAACGCAACGATCATCCTCTACTGCTAACCAAGCTGCATCTGATGCAACTAGTGATAATGTAGTCCAACAATTTGCTAACAAGATGGGCTTTAGTGGCTCCCAAGGTTACCAAATTATGCCAACAGGCAAGGATGGCAATGTTTACAAGTTTGAAGTTCGGCAAAACAATAGTGATAACACTGTTGCAAGCTTGATTGGTATTTACCAATATAACAGTCAAACTGGAGCGGTAACAAAGATCGCTTAATAATTTATTGATAATAACGATATTCGAGCAAGAGCCAGCGAATAAGTAGCTGGACTCCTGCTTTTTTTGTATAAGGAGGGAAAGTATGCATCAAGAATCATTATTCAACCAAAATAGCGAACAAAACACGCCGCTAGCTAATCGTGTTCGTCCAACTAGTATTGATGAATTTGTTGGTCAGCAACACTTATTGAGAAAAAATAAGATCTTACGGGAAATTATCATGAATGATCAATTATCATCACTGATTTTTTGGGGACCGCCAGGGGTTGGCAAAACCACATTAGCTGAAATTATTGTTAAGCAGACAAAATCCCACTTCATTACTTTTAGTGCAGTAATAAGCAGCATTCGTGACATCCGTAAAATCATGGAAGAGGCAGAACAAAACCGTGAATATGGTGAACGAACGGTTTGCTTTATTGATGAAATTCATCGTTTTAACAAGGCTCAGTAAGATGCATTCTTACCCTTTGTCGAACGGGGAAGTATTATTTTAATCGGTGCGACAACTGAGAATCCGTCCTTTGAAATTAATGCCGCCTTGCTGAGTCGGTGTCGGGTATTTGTTCTTAACTCTCTTAGTGTTAGTGATGTTGAAGAAGTGTTACAACATGCTTTAAAACATCCGCATGGTTTTCCGGGGATGATAATTAACTGTGAGGAGGGAGTTATTCCATTAATTGCTCAATTTGCGAACGGGGATGCCCGGATTGCGCTTAATACGTTCGAAATGGCGGTACTAAACAGCGAAAAGAATGAGCAAAAAGTTACGTTAACGATGGACACCTTGAAACAATTGATTAACACTAAATCATTAAGATACGACAAAAAAGGTTAAGAGCATTACAATATTATTTCTGCTCTTCACAAATCAATGCGTAATAGTGATGTAGATGCAACCGTTTATTGGCGCTCGCGGATGATTGATGGTGGGGAAGATTCATTGTATATTGCGCGGCGATTAGTTCGCTTTGCTAGTGAAGACATTGGACTAGCAGATACTAATGCCTTACAGGTAGCAGTTAATACTTTTAATGCTTGTCAGTTTTTGGGAATGCCTGAGTGTGATGTCCACTTAACGGAGTGTGTCATCTATCTCTCACTAGCTCCTAAGTCTAATGCGGCATATATTGCTCGCCAGATAGCAAAACGCGTGATCAAAAAGACGGGGAATTTACCTGTCCTCTTAACGATCCGAAACGCGTCGACAAAGTTAATGAAAGAGTTGGATTACGGTAAAAATTACCAGTATGCGTATGATGCTAAAGATAAATTAACCACGATGAAGACGATGCCGTCAGAACTGGATGGTCAAACTTTTTATCATCCTAGTACTCAGGGGCGGGAACCACGCTTTCAAGCACGAATGGATCAAATTAACGAATGGCATCGTAAACATAATTAAAAACGGTAACTGTCCTAGCCCGTGAAAAGAGCTACAGTTACCGCTTTTTTTAGTTTAATACATATTCTTCAATCGCTTTTCCAGCACCATCATGATTATTATCAGCAGTTGTTACGTCAGCGATCTTTAAGGTGCTAGGGATTGAGTTTCCCATCGCTACCCCTAACCCCGCAAATTCGATCATTGAATCATCATTTTGTGCGTTGCCAAGAGCCATTACTTCATCTTTTTTAATTCCGAGTTCTTCACTAAGTAATTGAAGAGCATTTCCTTTACTTGCTTGTTTATTCATGAATTCCAAATAAAAGTCTTCACTGCGGACGATGGAAAAGCGATCACGCATTTCTGCCGGAAGTTCTGCCCATGCTTTGTCAATTTGTTCTTTAGTATCAACCATCATTGCCTTGGCGATTACGTATTGATCTTGCATTTTAGAAAGTTCTTCAAAGGTGCGGTAACGGATTGGCATACTTACAAGGTCTGACTCGTAGACTGTATAGGGACTTAAATCTCGGTTAATTGTGTAGATGTAATTCCGGGTTTCAATCTGGGACTTGATACCCTCTTTAATACAATAAGTTTGCCAGTCTGCATAGTCATTGAAAGACATAGTGTAGTTTACCAAGACGTTGCCACTAGTTGATTGGGCCAACGCACCGTTGAAGCTAATAACAAATTCATTATCTGAATCATTTAAGTCCAGTTGGTCAAGGTATGCCTTTACGCCTGTCATTGGACGTCCAGTGCATAAGACGATCTTTACTCCCTGTGCGCAGACTTTTTTTATTGCGGCAACAGTTTGTGGTGTAATTTGGCGTTGGTCATTGATTAATGTTCCATCGATATCGATTGCGACTAATTTAATTGCCATTATTTTTGCTCCTTTGGATTGATAATATGATTATTTTTGATATAGCTTTGAAATTCTTCATAGATTGGTTCGAAAATTTCAATATTGTTTCGCGTTTCAAGCATCTCTTTTGGGAAAAAGAACCGTTGATCCCCGGCTTCTCGTCCCGACACGCTGGCGACCAAGGTACTAACTTGGGATAACTCAATAGAATCGCCATTAGGTTGGAGAAGCTCGATTTGCGTTTGGGTATTAGAATCTTGTGGATGATAAGTATCATACGGAAGTTTAAAGCTGTCGTTAACTGCGGTGTAGTACTGGCTATTAAATCCAGCAGTCTGAATTAGCTTTCGTAAAGTTGGCAAAAGCTTTTGTGTATTTTGATCATAAATGACTGATTTAAATGGCCGGCGATTAAGAAAACGACTAGCAAGATCACTTAAAATATCATCACGAGAATGGGTCCAATGAATAAAATAAGTGGTTAAAACACCATCGTCAAGTGCCAAATAGTCATCCAGGGTGAACTTACCATTAAAAAACGGCATCAGCATATGAGGGGTGAAGTCAGGTTCAAAGTCATTTGGGTGCTGGTAAATATATTTTGCCCGCATTAAGAGGTGGTCCAAGATAACTTCCATTGAACGAGAAACGGGATGAAAGTAGACTTGCAGGTACATCTGGAGCCGGCTGATAATGTAATCTTCTACCGCATGCATCCCCGAAATTTCAAAGGCAATCCCCCTCTTAGCCGGTCGCATAACATGAAGAACACGATCAAGATCAAACTTTCCGTAGTTTGTTCCTGTGTAATACGCGTCTCGTTGCAAGTAGTCCATTCGGTCTGCGTCAACCTGACTTGAAATCATTTGAACTACTTGTGGATTCTCATAAGTATGGTCGATCACACTAGCAACTTGATGGGGGAAGTCAGGTGAAACCCGTTGTAATATCTTATTAATGTTAGTGCTGCTATCGGTGATCAACTGGCGGGTAATTCGCTCATGGTTTGTATGGAAAATATGTTCAAATGTGTGGGAATAAGGACCGTGACCTAAATCATGGAGGAGGGCTGCGCATAAAGCAACCGGCCGTTCATGATCATCCCATAGGCCGTCGCCAGGGTGCTGACTAGGATAGTTTCGCTGAAAATAGTTGCACATTTGGCGGGTAATTTCATAGACGCCTAGGCAGTGGCCAAAGCGTGAATGCTCTGCGCCATGAAAGGTAAATGATGAAGTTCCTAGCTGCTTGATTCGTCGTAATCGTTGGAATTCAGGCGTATTAATTAAGTCCATAATAATTTGATTATCGACAATAATTTGTCCGTGAATTGGATCGCGAAAAACCTTTTCACGGCGAAGTTTTTCGTCATAAAAGTGATTCATATTAATCTTCTTTCTCTAAACGTTCTTGTAAACGTTTCATGCTGATTAGTTCTTTACTGAGAGTTGATATAAAATTAGGCGACCACATTAAGTTATTAAGGCTGTCAAGAGCAATGATTTGAACGATTGATTGGATTCGCTGGATCGCATCCTGAACACTTAATTGTGAGTTGAGCACTTTAGAAACAGTTGTCATTGCTCCTGGCCAAACATCTGGAAAATGCCACTTGTTTTGATCTTGTTGCAATCCTGTATCATAGAAGTCACGAATTAACTTGCCCCGATCCTGCTGATTACCACAGACACTTAAGTAAAGCATTACTGTAACTCCCACTTTGTTCCGTCGTTGAGAAATTCCGCCAATCTTTTGGCCGTTAACGCTGATATCAAAACTCCCCGGACAGTATGAATGAGTGATTTCACCAGTAGCGATTTCTAGGCTAGGAAAAGCTGCCTGAATTAGGTTGACCATTCGCTGGTATGCTTCATCAATAGTTAATTCATGATCTTCGAGGTGCCATGGATAAAAAATTGATAGGTTTAAAATACCGTCGTCACTCACAACTGCCAATCCCCCTGAATTACGCATGAAATAGTGGAAACCGCGGTGCGTAAGCGAAGCAAGGGCAGTTGATAAATGCGGTAATCGTTGATCTTTTAACCCTAAAATAACCGTATCCTCTAATGTCCAAAAATGAAGGAGGGGAAATTTGAGTTCGCTAGCTGAACGTAACAAAGCGTTGGTATAGATAAAAGACGACAGATTATCTGCTGGAGATAAAGGCTGAATAAACTGTTGAAAACACTGATTTTTAAAATTAGGCATCGTACTTCTTCTTTTCTGTGAAATAATATATTTATATTATACAAGAACTCATGAGAACATGGACGTTTCACGGGGTATTTATTAGTAAAAAGAGTATAATAATGACGATGAGTAAAGTGAAAGGAGGAGTTTATTATCAAGAGCGTAATTCCTGTTCATGTGAATCTCTCAACGATTATTGATCAGAATGGACAGCAAGAAAAATTTACCTTTACTGAAGAAGGTACTTTTGTCGAAAT
Organism: Limosilactobacillus reuteri; assembly: GCF_034259105.1. Taxonomy (NCBI): domain Bacteria; kingdom Bacillati; phylum Bacillota; class Bacilli; order Lactobacillales; family Lactobacillaceae; genus Limosilactobacillus; species Limosilactobacillus reuteri. Next base: position 266,905 of record NZ_CP139478.1, read on the forward strand.
GAATGGTAAGTATTATTTACGGTACATTGAACACCAAGACGGTCAAGAAACGCCGGTGCAAATCAAATTTGAAGATGAGCTGATCCGTTTAAGAAGGCGTGGAAATGTCGAACCAAACCTATTTTTGGACCCGACGCAAGAAACTATCATGCGTTATCAAACAGAATACGGCATGATTAAAATTGATGTGTTGACAGAAAGCTTGGAAAAAGACATCGATGTAAACGCCCCGGCTGGTCATCTTTCTGTCAAATACCAACTAAAACAAGCGGGACAATTAATAGGGAGTTACCAACTAGAATTGCAATTTGCGGCCTAATATTGTATGATGTAGTTTAGACTTTTTGAAGGGATGTGCACCAATTTGGATTTAAAGGTTTTTGACGGTCAGGACAAATCAGAACTTTCAATGATTGAAGTCGCACACGCTATTTTAGCTCACCATGGAGAAGCAATGGCGTTTGTTGATTTAACCAACGAGGTTCAGCAATATCTGGGTAAGAGCGATGAGGAAATTCGTGAACGTCTTGCACAGTTCTATACTGACTTAAATGTTGATGGCAGTTTTATTTCCCTTGGTGACAACACCTGGGGTCTGCGTGCTTGGTACCCATTCGAATCTATCGATGAAGCCACGGTTGGTGAAAACGAAGAAGATGAAGAGGATGATCGTCCAAAGAAGAAGCGGCGTAAAGTCAATGCCTTCCTCGCAGACACCGATGACGATGACGATGTAATTGACTATGACAATGATGATCCTGAAGATCAGGATCTTGATACTGACGATGAAGACGACTCTGAGGATGATTATGATGACGACACTGATGACTTCAGTGACGACGATGATGATCTTGATGATGGTATCGAGGGTCAGTTATCAGAATTACATGATGAGGAAGATGAAGACGAGGATGACGAATAATTTTCAACTTTGTGCTTGACTATTATTTATTGACCCTGTATTATCTTTCTTGGGCGCCTGTAAAGACAGGCCAATAAGTTCGTAGATAAATAAGCTCCCTGTTTCAGTGTTTTATTTGAAATAGGGAGTTTTTTCTATTATCACACCCGCAAATATAAAGAAGGAGTAGACGACAATGACGAAATACATTTTTGTAACCGGTGGAGTTGTATCATCATTAGGAAAGGGAATCGTTGCTGCCTCTTTAGGACGATTATTAAAAAATCGGGGCCTAAAGATTGCAATTCAAAAGTTTGATCCCTACATCAATGTTGACCCCGGTACGATGAGTCCATACCAACACGGTGAAGTTTTTGTGACTGATGACGGAACGGAAACTGATTTGGACCTTGGTCACTATGAACGTTTTATCGATAATGATCTCAATAAATATTCAAATGTTACAACGGGTAAAATCTACTCTGAAGTTCTTCGTAAGGAACGCCGTGGGGATTACCTTGGTGGGACAGTACAAGTTATTCCGCACATCACTAATGCCATTAAGGACAAGATTAAGCGTGCTGGTGAAAGTACGGATGCTGAAGTTGTAATTACCGAAATTGGTGGTACAGTTGGGGACATTGAATCACAACCATTCATGGAAGCTATTCGCCAAATGAAAGAAGAAGTGGGCAGTGACAATGTATTGTACATCCACACTACCTTAGTACCATATCTTCGTGCTGCTGGTGAAATGAAGACTAAGCCAACTCAACACAGTGTTCGCGAATTACGTGGTTTAGGAATCCAACCTAACATTTTGGTAGTCCGGACAGAGCAACCAATTACTGATGATATGCGGAAGAAGATCGCTTTATTCTGTGATGTTGATCCTAAAGCCGTTGTTGAATCAATGGATGTTCATACCCTTTATGAAATTCCGTTAAACTTACAAAAGCAAGGCATGGATCAATTGGTTGTCGACCACTTTGGTTTAGATGTACCAGAAGCTGACATGACAGAATGGACAGAAATGGTAAATCATATCGAACACGACTTAACTAAGACCGTTAAGATTGCGATGGTTGGTAAGTATACTGATTTACAGGATGCTTATATTTCAGTTAATGAATCATTACGTCATGCTGGTTATCCTGTAAATGCTAAGGTAAAGATTGACCACTTTAATGCTGAAAACATTACTCCAGAAAATGTTGAAGAAACATTGAAAGACTACGATGGAATTCTTGTTCCTGGTGGTTTTGGAAACCGGGGAGTAGAAGGAATGATCACTGCAATTAAGTATGCTCGGGAAAATGATGTTCCTTACCTCGGTATTTGTTTAGGGATGCAAACAGCATGTATTGAATTTGCACGGGATGTATTAGGTTACACTGATGCAAACTCAACTGAATTTGATACAAACACAAAACACAATATTATTGACTTGATGGCAGATCAAGCAGACATTGAAGATATGGGAGGAACACAACGGCTTGGTGCATATCCATGTAAGCTTAAGCCAGGAACAGTTGCTGCAGCGGCTTATGGTAACCAATCAATGATCAGTGAACGGCACCGTCACCGTTATGAATTTAACAACGACTACCGTCAAGAAATGGAAAATCATGGCTTGGTTATTTCCGGAGTGAACCCCGATCGGAATTTAGTTGAAGTAGTCGAAATTCCTGATAAGAAATTCTTCGTGGCTGCTCAATACCACCCAGAATTTAAGTCACGTCCTAACCACCCAGAAGGATTATTTGCTGCATTTGTGAAAGCAGCTGCTGAGGACAAATAAAAATTTAAAGTGTATAATATATTTAATGCAAGAGATGGGGGCAAGAATGTCACTTCTCTTGTTTTTTGTTTAATAGAATTGTTAAATTTTAAGTTAAATATGCTAATTTTTAGCCTGACCTTATGATTTTTTTTAAGATTGTTTATAAAAGGTTGTAATTCTCTTGATATTTCATTATCATTACAGTTGACTGTTTTGTAACTGAAATAATCATTAACTTAGCTTAAATGAAAAACAGACTAAAATTTTTAAGTGAGGAAACGCAGAAATGAAGAAAATGATCATTCAAGGAGGAAACCGTCTTTCTGGCGAAGTCACGATCGGTGGTGCCAAAAATAGTACAGTGGCATTAATCCCAGCTGCTATTCTTGCGGATACCCCTGTAGAGTTTGACACGGTTCCAGATATCTTGGATGTTCACAATCTGATGATTATTTTGGAGTCAATGAATGTAAAGTCCGAGTTTAGTCACGGAGTTTTAGATATTGATCCAACACAAATCGTAGAAGCTGAACTTCCAAGCAAGGCAATTAAAAGTCTTCGGGCTTCCTATTACTTTATGGGTGCATTATTAGGTCGTTTCCATCGCGCGACATTAACATTTCCGGGAGGCGATAATATCGGCCCCCGCCCAATTGACCAACACTTAAAAGCATTTAAAGCACTTGGAGCAACCGTTAGCGAAGAAAAAGGTACTGTTCATTTAGATGCGCCGAATGGCTTACATGGGTCTCGGATCTTTTTAGATATGGTATCAGTTGGTGCAACGATTAATGCTATCTTAGCAGCTGTTCGCGCTGAAGGAACAACGATTATTGAAAATGCAGCTCGTGAGCCAGAAATTATCGACTTGGCAACATTCTTAAATAATATGGGCGCCAAAATTCGCGGGACTGGAACCGATACTATCCGTATCACTGGAGTAAAGGCCCTTCAGTCAATGAATACTCATACAATTATTGCTGATCGGATTGAAGCAGGAACATACCTATCATTGGCTGCAGCGCTTGGTGATGGCGTTATGATCCATAATGTTATTCCTGAACACTTAGAATCATTTACAAGTAAAATGATTGAAATGGGTGTTAACCTACAAATTGATAGCGATAAGATTTATGTACCAAAATCCAGCAATTTACATCCAGTTACAGTTAAGACGATGCCATTCCCTGGCTTTGCTACCGATTTACAACAACCGCTTACTCCATTAATGTCGCTTGCTGATGGTGATAGTACGATTGTTGATACTATCTATCCAAAGCGTGTAAAACATATTTCCCAATTACAAAAAATGGGGATGAAGATTGAAGCGCATGATGGGATGATTGTCGTTAAACATACAGAAGAGCTTCATGGCGCAGAGGTCTCGGCAGGTGAGATTCGTGCCGGAGCAGCTTTAACAATTGCTGGTTTAATGGCAGATGGACAGACTGTAATTAATAATGCTGGAAATATTTTACGGGGTTACGATCGGATTGTCTGGAAGCTTAATCGCCTTCACGCCAATGTTTCTATTGAGGACGATTCTTCAGTAAAAATTGGTTAGAAGTTGCGTACTTCTTTAAATCGTGGTATCCTGTTAAAGTTGATTATCTATGTTTCAGGCAATGATTCATGGCAAAAGGAGCGTAATAAATTATGAAACAAGGAATTCATCCAGATTATCATCCAGTAGTTTTTGAAGATTCATCTACTGGTTACAAGTTTCTCTCTGGCTCAACAGCCACTTCAAGTGAAACTGTTAAGTGGGAAGACGGTAATGAATACCCATTAATTCGGGTTGAAGTTACTTCAGATTCACACCCATTCTACACTGGTAAGCAAAAGTTTACTCAAGCCGACGGTGCTGTCGACAAGTTCAACAAGAAGTACGGTCTCAAGTAATCGAACTTCTTATTATTCAAAAAAGTCGGGAAAAGCGAAAGTTTTTCCCGGCTTTTTTGAATTAAGGCCAATAAATCATTATTAACGTTCTTTTGCGTCTTTAAATATTGATCTTTCTCTGCGTATAATATTGATAATTGAGAAAGTGGGGGCTACCTATGCATGAAAAAATTATTAATCGAATAATTGCCCTGCATCGTTATTCTTTTGTTAGGATAACCCGGCAGACATTAATTATGATTTTTCCCATTGTCTTTATTGGAACGATGGCAAAGATGATTTTGAAAACTGTTTTTAAACCAGATGGATTTATTTATAATATTGCTTTTCTTGATGTAATACCACAGAACGTGTTGCGGATTATTCAATTTATGTTAACTAGCATTAGTCAATTAACCTTAGGGATTCTAGGAATTTATACTGTTTATATGGCAGCAAAGTTTACGGCGAAAAGGTATCGGCGAGACGGTAAATTTGCCGGAATAACCGCTATTTTGACCCTTTTACTAATGTCTTATCGTTATGGCAAGTCGTCCCCGCAATTTTCCCTTAGCTTTTATCAACGGCTCCTCAGTGGCAATAGTTTGTTAATCGTTTTAATTCTTGGTTACGGAATCGGCCAGCTTTACCGGTGGTTAACCCAGCCAAAAGATGATGATAATACCAATGCGTTGCCGTTATTACAGGAACGATCATTTAGTTCAATGCTGCCAATGACAATTAGTCTTATTTTTGGAGTGACAGTTGCTCTTTTCTTAAATTCCAACACAATCTATCATGCTTGGTCAGCAAGTTACTCCACGTTAGTTACGACTGCCCAAGAGCATCGGCAACTATGGCTGACGTTATTAGCTACAATGGGGCTAACAATATTTGATTGGTTAGGATTAGGTGTTCCATACACTTCGATGGCGTTAACCTCTGGAGATTCATTTACTGCTAACTTGAACTATGCGTTTGCTCATGGAACTCCATGGAATGTGCCGTATGAGTTTTTAGGCAGTTCTCTTTATAATTCATTTGCTAACTTTGGGGGCGATGGATTGATCCTGGCCTTGATAGTTGCCATTCTGTTAACTTCTAATGGCTCCTACATGCATCGTGTTGCACGGTGGACAGCCTTACCAACATTATTTAATTTTAATTATGCAACAATGATTGGCTTACCGGTTGTATTTAACCCATTATTTCTGATCCCATTTGTCTTCTTACCGATTGTAAACATTCTCCTTGCCAGTTTAGCGATTGCGATTCACTTAATACCTTCAACGCCTTACCCGGTTTTGCAGGGGACACCAGGACCGCTTATTAGTTTTTTGGGGACAAATGGCAATTGGGGAATTTTGATTTTTACCTTGGTATTGCTTTTAATCGATATCGCTGCTTATATCCCCTTTGTAAAAATGACCTTAGTAGTTGAAAATCGCTTAACATTAGCAGAACAGGGCGTGACCAGTCATGAAAAAAATGACTAAATTAATTCTCCACACTCGTTTAGTATTGATTGGCCTAATATTGATCTTAGTCCTAATGGCAATCCCAGCATATTTTTGGATGAAAGATACAAATAAATATTTAGCTGCCCAACATAATTCTAGAACGTCGCCGATAATTATGGTTCCAGGAAGCTCAGCAACACAAAACCGCTTTAATCCGCTTATTCGTAAACTTAACGAAGATAGTCCTAAAAAACATAGTGTGTTGCGATTAGAAGTAATGAATAGCGGTAAAATTGTTTCGCAAGGATGGATAAATCGTGGCGATAACGAGCCAATTATCGTGATTGGCTTTGAGAATAATCATGATGGTTATCAAAATATAAAGAAACAAGCACAAATGGTTAATCAGGCTTTTGAACGATTGACGGAAGAGTATAACTTTAATAACTTTAAGGCGTTTGGCCATTCCAATGGGGGTCTAGTATGGACTTATTGGTTGGAACATTACTACTCTAAATATAAAGATGCGATTACAATTAAAAGGCTGATGACACTGGGAACGCCATACAACTTTGCGGAATCTTCTGTTAGCCATCCGACACAAATGTTTTCTGATTTTGTAAAGTATCGGAGTCGGATTCCCAAAAACTTATTAGTTTATTCGGTCGCGGGAACAGAAACTTATACATCCGATGGCCTTGTCCCAGAAGGAAGCGTCGATGCTGGTAGGTATATTTACCAAAAACAAGTGGCCCATTATACGAGTATAACGGTCACGGGAAAAGATGCTCAGCACTCTAGATTGCCGCAAAATAAGCAGATTGTACGGTTAATTGAAGAGTATCTGCTTGATCCAAATGACAATGGTAATCCTAATTCGCAAAATAAGCAGGGGGCTACTCAAAATTAATTAAGCAGGTTATACTAAGTTCATAATAAAAAGTAAGGAGTTCAATATCGTGAAAAAAGATAAAAAGCGATCACTTGAATGTTTACGGTGGACAGCGGTTGTTGTACTGTTATTGGTATCAGTTGTCTTAATTTTTAACCAGCAGATTAAGTCTTACTTGGTAGGGAGTTATAAACCTGAGATTACTCGGCAAACGGTTCAAAGCAACCAAAAGAAAAAGGCGACTTATGATTTTCAAAGTGTCAAAGATCTTAACTTGCAAACGGCTGCCAAGGCTCGTGCAAATAAGCAATCGATTAATACCATTGGAGCAATTACGGTTCCCGCTATTAATATGACGATTCCAATTGCTAATGGGGTTGATAATACAACTCTTGCGTTAGCAGCAGGAACCCTTCGTCCAGACATGAAGATGGGGGAAGGAAACTATGCGTTAGCTGGTCATAATATGGCCCATGGAAGTAAAATCCTATTTTCCCCATTGTACTATCATGCTAAGGTGGGACAGATGATTTATATCACCAACATGGATCGCGTTTATGAATATAAGATTTATCAGCGTGAATTTATTGCGGCGACCCGGGTTGATGTGGTAGACAATACGCCGGAAAAGATTATTACTTTGATTACTTGTGACGCTACCGGGGCCAATCGGTTGATGATCCGCGGTAAATTTGTTAAATCAGAACCATTTACGAAAGCACCACAAAATGTACAAAAGAATTTTAGCGAGAAATATACAACAGGTCGTTAAAGGGAGCGAGACAGAAGTCACTTGTGACTTCGTTTTCGAGCCCCCGCAAGCAACAATAGGCCTCCAATGTTCGGTTTTTGAGCCGAACGTTGGAGGCCATTGTTGTACTGCGTATTTGCTTTTTATGAAAGTAACTTAACTTATATCAAAGTCCTTTTTTGTTTGCAAATTTTTACGATATTTGTAATCCATTCCAAATTAAGAAAAAGGTGGATTATAGAATGAAGTTAGCCACCCAGTTGGTGGTAAATAAAAAACGCCATTCGGCGTGACATCAGGTATCATATTAAGTGAACCAAACCTATATGAAAGGATGTCCGTCAAATGACGCACTTAAATGATACCATGTCTACTAGTTTATTGACTACTCATAAAAAGAATGCTCATCTTACTAAAGAAGAACGTGTGATGATTGCGACTTTAAAGTCGCAAGGACTTTCCAATCGCGCAATTGGTCGCCAATTAGGAGTTAATCATCAAACAATTAATAACGAGCTCAACCGTGGTACGGTCCGCCAACTTCGTCGTCAAAAATCTAATGGTAAGATTTACGAATATTCTTACTACATCTATAGTTATGAAGCTGGTCAGGCCACATATCTTGAACATCACCGCCATTCTGGTCGTCGTCGCTTATATTATTCTTCAAAGCAATTTTTACGATTAGCTGATCAGCTAATGCTTGGTGAGTTTGACGACCACCATTACTCCCCACAAGCGGTTATTTATAAGGCTCGAGATTTAATGAATGATGGCACCCTGATCCCAAAGTCGGTTGTAACTTTATATCAATGGATTAATGAGGGTGTGCTTCGTACGTCCAATTTAGACCTCTTTGAAAAACCTAAACGTAAGCATCATCGAACTCATCCGCAAGCTAAAAGGTGCTTAGGGCCTAATATTGCTCAACGACCTCAAACTGCGGACCAACGGTCCGAAATTGGCCATTGGGAACTAGATACAGTTCAGGGACAGAAAAACGGTAATGACAGTGTTGTACTAGTAATGACTGATCGCCTTTCACGAGTTAATATCACGAGTAAAATTGCTGGTAAAACTGCGCATGCAGTAAATCAGTTCTTTATAAATTTACGCCAGAAAATGGGCACAGATGCTTACTATCGCATCTTTAAGACAATAACCTCTGACAACGGTTCAGAATTTAGTGAGTTAACACAAGTTCACGATCATGTTTTCTATGCTGATCCGTATTCCCCTTGGGAACGTGGATCCAATGAGATCAATAACCGGTTTCTCCGCAAGGAGATTACCAAAGGTGAAGCTATAAATAACTATAGTAGTGCTCAGATCATAGCGACTAATGATTGGATGAATCACTATCCACGAGCTATGTTTAATGGACATTCGTCAATGGATATCTATCGTAAGGCCTTCTACCAAGAGATATCACAGCTCCATCAACCAATAATCAATTGGTCAGTATTATTTATTTGAGTCCAGTGGCTAACTTATTCTTGAAATTTAGGAAATTAAGAAAAACACAATGACAGTAAAAAATAGCCAAATTAAAATAAATTTTAAGTAAACAGATGAGCGAACGGACAGGAATGCCACCGTTTGCTCATTTTTTTGCTGTAAATAAATTTCTTGACTCTTTTTCAGGAACCGCCTAAGAAAGAGATACATTGAATTTAAGGAGATGCAGTAATGGAAAAGCGCGAACAAAAGAATGTTTTATGGTTTGATGAATTGCATCGCTCTGGCGTTAATCTCGTTGGTGGGAAGTCCTCTTCATTAGGTGAAATGACTTCTGCAATGAAAATTCCAGTTCCATATGGCTTTGCAACGACAACTCACGCTTATCGTCAATTTATGGCGGAAACGGGATTAAACGACCAAATTAATAAATTATTAGCTGAAATTAATGATTATGAAAATGCTGATGAACTTCATCGGGTTTGCTCACATATCCGGCAGATGATTGTCGAAGCACCGATGCCAAGTGAGATTGCTATGACAATCAAAAAAGCTTATACAGCCTTATCAGAAAAAATGGGTGAAACCGAACCGTTTGTAGCGATTAGGTCAAGTGCTACCGCTGAAGATTTACCAAATGCTTCTTTTGCGGGGCAGCAAGAATCGTATTTGAACGTGCGTGGAGCTGAAATGGTATTAGCAAAGGTTCAAGAATGTTATGCTTCCTTGTTTACCGATCGGGCAACCTATTACCGGCATAAGCAACATTTTCCTCATGAAAAAGTGGCTTTATCGGCGGCCGTTCAGATGATGGTTTTCTCAAAAGCTTCTGGGGTTATGTTTTCAGTTAACGTGGCGAACGGAAATGATGCCCAAATTGTTATTGATACGATTTGGGGATTAGGTGAATACATTGTTTTAGGAAAAGTAACACCAGATCATTTTGTAATTAATAAAAATAATCTTCAAGTAGTAGAACGTTCGGTAGTTCCGAAGGCGATTGAATTGTGTCAAACCCCTGGTGGCGGAGTGCATGAAGAATCGGTGCCAGCAGACCGGGCAATCCAGCCGGCACTAACTGAAGACCAAATTCATGAATTAGCGGGATATGCAAAAGAAATTGAAAAGCACTATGGTTGTTACATGGACATGGAATTTGCGCTAGATGCACGCACAGATCGGTTATGGCTAGTGCAAGCTCGTCCAGAAACGGTTTGGTCGAATAAAAATAATAAGCAAGCAACAAAGGAGTCCACTGTCTCAATGAATAAAACTAAAAAAATCTTGGTCAAAGGATTAACGGCAAGTCCAGGCGTTTCCACTGGAAAGGTGCACGTAATTGCGGATCCTAAAGATATTGATGAATTTGAAAAAGGAGAAATATTAGTAACGTTGATGACTTCGCCTGACTGGGTACCGGCAATGAAAAAAGCATCAGCAATCATCACCGATAATGGTGGAATGACCTGCCATGCCGCAATTGTTTCTCGTGAAATGCAGATCCCATGTATTGTTGGAACTAAGAGCTGTGGGCAAGCAGTTACTGAAATGCTGCAAGATGGCGCACAAGTAACCGTTGATGCTAAAAACGGGGTCGTTTATCAAGGCGATCTTGCAGAACAATTTAACGGCGAAAAGGAGACAACGGAATGTCACCATGCAGAATATTACGCGCCGACTGCAACCAGGGTCATGATGAATTTAGGCGATCCAGAACTAGCAGAAAAATATGCAGAACTTCCTGTTGATGGTATTGGCTTAATGCGAGAAGAATTTCTTTTGACGACTTATATTCATGATCATCCCCTCTACTTAATTGAAACTGGTCATCCTGAAAAAGTTGTTGATATGTTAGCAGATGGGATTGCTAAAGTGGCTCGGGCGATTGCTCCACGGCCGATGGTTTTACGTTTTTCTGATTTTAAGTCGGGAGAATACCGTAATTTAACGGGCGGCGATAAATATGAGCCCCATGAACCTGCCGACTTATTGGGATGGCGCGGCGCTTCTCGGTACTATGATTCCAAATATATCGAAGCTTTTAAGCTAGAACTTGCGGCGGTAAAAAAGGTGCGTCAAGAATTCCGGTTAAAGAACCTCAATGTAATGATTCCGTTTGTCCGCACCGTTGCCGAAGCTGATAAAGTTACAAAATTAATGGCAGCTGCCGGGTTACATCGTGGTCCAGATTTTAAGGTATACATGATGGCCGAGATCCCAAGTAATATCATCTTGGCAGATCAGTTTAATAAATATGTTGATGGTTATTCGATTGGGTCCAATGATTTAGCAATGCTTATTTTAGGTTGTGATCGGAATAATGATACAGTGGCCCACCTCTTTGATGAACGCAATCTTGCGGTAAAACGTGCGATTAGCCACCTTATCAAGGCTGCTCACCAAGATAACAAGACGGTTTCAATATGTGGGCAAGCACCATCTGAATATCCTGAATTAGCATCTTTCTTAATTCAACAAGGGATTGATTATATTTCAGTTAATCCAGATATGGTTAAAGAAACCAAACAGAACGTGGCAAGGATTGAACAGCGCATAATCCTGGATAATGCGACGGGTAAGGGACGACAAGCTGTGGAAAATTATGCATGGTAGAAAGGATTGAATAAAATGCAAATTTTTGTTGATATTAATCCTTCTGAAAATGGTAATGGTTCACAAGAGTTTCCGTTTAAGTACATCCAACAAGCGGCGGATATCGCTCAACCGGGGGATTATGTTCAAGTAATGCCGGGGGAATATCATGAGGAAGTTCATCCACAATATTCCGGCACTAGTGATAAGCCGATTATTTATGCATCTGCTAAGCAAAATCGGGCAATCATTACGGGCGCTGACCGTGTTACTGGCTGGCAACATGTTGCTGGTCCGGTATGGCAATTAAAACTCCCTAATGCCGAATTTGGTAACTATAATCCATACAACGTTTTAGTTGATCAAACCTTTAATCATGCCGGTGAAATCTTCCTAAATAATAAAGCAATGTATGAGGTTGATCAGTTAGCAAAAGTTGAAACACCAAGTGAAAACAAACTTTCCCGAGACCGGAAGTTTACCTGCTATACCTGGTATACCGAACAGTTGCCAGCAGAAGATTCAACCGTAATCTATGCAAACTTTCAAGCGCAAAATCCTAATGATGAACATGTTGACCTGACTTTCCGTGAGACGTGTTTCTATCCAGAAAAAGCAGGACTCAATCACCTTATTCTATTGGGCTTTACAATGACAAAGGCTGCTTGTCGGTGGGCATCTTCGCAATATAATAAGGGGATTATTGGTACTAATCGTGGTCAGGGATGGAAGATTGCCAAGTGTGACGTTTCTCACGCTAAGTGTTCCGGGATTTCCCTTGGTCGAAATATTGTTCCAACCATTGACGATGATAAGGCTTATCCACATCGGATTAAGAACAATACGATTCATGATTGCGGGCAGACCGGAATTATCGGTGTTGAAGGCAACCCATCGCCAATTATTGAACACAATAGTATTTATAACATTAACGTCCGGCAAAACCTTGTCAGCGATGATGTTAGTGCGATCAACCTTTCGCCAGCGATTGGGGCTAAGATTTTACGCAACTGCATTCATGATTGTACGCGCGGAATATGGCTTGGTGACAAGGTTGAAGATACCCAAATTTCACGGAATGTGTTCTACAACAATTCACTGCCAGATTCATTTGAAGTCACAAACGAAAATCGGGAGGACTTAGTTGCGGCCCTTGGTGAAGATATTGAAATTAAGAATTCGATGGGTGTGACCTTGATTGATAAAAATTTCTTATTATCAGATTGTGCACTTAAGCTCGAATCTAAAGGCGTCCTTCTCGTTCATAACCTAATTAATGGCAGTGTGGAATGGTTAAGCAATACGAATGTTGTTGAAAATGACCCTTACTACCACCGCCTTTACCAACAAAATGTGCCAGAAAGTGCTCCTTACGATTCTTCCTGTTTCTATAACAATGTCTTTATCCGGAAGAACCTCCGGAGTGAAATGGCAAAATTAATGGCATTTGCCCACAAACAGGCAAGTGAACAACCAATCGATAATCATAGCGATGATAATGCTGCTTATGTTGGCCTAGTCAGTGGACAACGAAGCTATATTCCAGCTAATAAAGCAGGAAATATCTTTATGAATGATGAGCAAGAAGACGTTAAAGTCGCCATCGATTCAAACGAAGATGGGGTATTTCTTGATAGTAATATCTACGACTACTTGAATGAAGATACCAGTCGGGTGATCGCGGTTGGTGTTACTCCCAAGACTGCCCGTGATTTTGATACAAATTTCTTAGGGAACCATCGTGAAGGAATTAGTGTAACCGCTGGACCTTTTGATACGAAAGAAGAATATAGTCGACGCTTATTTAGGCTACTGTTTTAAGGAGGTAAAGGAATGTGCAAACCATTTATTATTGCGAACTGGAAAATGAATAAAAACGTTCATGAATCCGTTGCGTTTGTTAAAGCAATTAAAGAAAAACTCCCGGCAAATAAAGAAATTGGGATCGCGGCACAAGCAGTTTCGCTATATAACATGAAAAAAGTGGCAGGATCTTCTAACTTACAAATTATTGCTCAAAATGCATCTGCTGAGTTAGAGGGACCGTATACTGGAGAAATTAGCATGCGAAGTTTAGCAGATGCGGGCGTGACATATGTGATGCTAGGACATTTAGAGCGCCGGCGCCTTTTTAACGAGAGTAATGATTCAATTAATCAAAAAGTTTTAGCGGCCATCAATGCTGGTATTATTCCAATCATTTGTACGGATGAAGAGATGGTCCAAACAGAAGTTAACGGACAAATTCATTATGTATTTCGCCAACTAAAAAGCGTCCTTAAAGGGGTACCAGCTAATAAACTATCACAGATTGTTATTTCGTATGAACCAAGTTGGGCCGTTGGGAGCACGCATCAAGCAAATCCAGACATTGCGGAAGAGGGATGTCAGGCAATTCGTCAAAGCCTAGTTGAAATGTATGGTAATGAGATTGGCGAGCAAGTCCGAATACTCTATGGTGGCAGTGTTAATCCCGAGAATATTGGTCAAATTATGAGTAAACCAAATGTTGATGGGGCGCTAATCGGTCGCGCAAGTCTCGAGATTGAAAGCTTCTTACAAATGATTAATTATATCGAATTAGCGAGCAAGCAGAAGTTACAGGTAATTTAGGAGGAAGAATGATGGCTTACTTTGATAACGGAAACAAACTTTTTGATGATGCACGGAAGAATCAATACGCAATTGGGGCATATAATATTAATAATCTTGAATGGACCCGGGCAATTTTGCGGGCGGCAGCGGAGACTAATACCCCAGTGCTGATCCAAGTTTCAATGGGAGCTGCCAAATATATGGGTGGTTATAAATTTGTCAAAGATATGGTTGAAGACCAGATGGATGCAATGGAAATTAAAGTTCCGGTTATCCTGAATCTTGATCATGGTAACTATGATGCGGCGATTGAATGCATTAACTTAGGGTATTCGTCAGTCATGTTTGATGGCCATAAGTTGCCGATTGAAGAAAATTACGCCAAAACCAAAGAGATTGTCCAATTAGCGCATTCACGCGGCATTGCGGTTGAAGCCGAAATCGGTAAAGTGGGAGAAAATCAGGATACCAGCAGTGGGGAACTTGCTGATGTTGAAGATGCAATGGCGTTTGCAGCGATGGGAGTTGACCGTCTTGCTTGTGGGATTGGCAACATTCATGGCATTTACCCTGCTAACTGGCCAGGGTTAGACTTTGACCGCCTTCAAGAAATTGCGAATGCGATTGATATTCCGCTAGTACTTCACGGTGGTTCAGGAATTCCTAGAGAACAGGTTCAAAAAGCAATTTCAATGGGGATTGCAAAGGTGAATATCAATACTGAATTCCAGTTAGCGTTCCAAGATGCAACACGGAAGTATATTGAAAATGAATTAGACCTCAATAAGGAACAAAAAGGATATGATCCGCGGAAATTATTACTTCCCGGAACAGATGCAATAACTGCTAAAATGAAAGATATGATTGAATGGTTAGGCACGCCAGCAGTTGCCTAATTATAATGGAGGTTATGGAATGGCAATCACAGTTTACTTTGTCCGGCATGGTGAGACCTACTTTAACCGGTTTGCTCGTTTGCAAGGATGGTCAGATACCCCACTTACAGAAAAGGGCAAGATGAATGCTAAAAAGATCGGCCAAGTTTTAGCGGACTTAAGGATCGATTACCTTTTCTCCAGTGATTTAAAACGAGCAGTTGATACGGCACGGCTTTTAATTGCGGACCACCCAACTGCGACGATGAAGGAACCAATTCAAAAGGAATTCTTCCGCGAGGTATTCTATGGGTCTTTTGAAGGCCATAGTAATGAGGAAGGAGCCATCTGGGCAAGCTATCTTGAAGGCAAGCGATTTAGGCGTATCGGTGAATTAGTTGATGAATTTGGCGTTGAAAAAGCGCATGACCTGCTGAAAGCTGCCGATCCGGCCCACCTTGCAGAAGATAGTAATGAGTTAAATACTCGTATAGAACAGGCAATTGCCTTTTTACAAAGCTTACCTGACGGAAGTAATGTGGTCGTAGTAGCTCATGGATCGATCATCCAATATATTGCGGGGATGTATGGTGAACCTGGATATAAGTATGAAAACTTACATAACGGTGCGCTAATGAAGGTTCAGTTGACAGCTAAGGACGTTGAAATTACCGGATACAATCAATTTAAACTATAAAAAGAGGCAAGGAATTTTTTCCAAACCTCTTTTGTTATTATGATAATTCTTTAGTAATCTTATCCAGCCATAATGGCAATGTCTCGTTTAGGCTATTGTAAGTATCTTCAAAGCGGTGAGTATACCAAGGATCAGGAATTTCTTGATCCTCTTTGCCGGGAATTACTTCATATGCTAAATGAACTTTATCACGATCTTGTGCTGGTGCAATACGTTGCAAGTTGTACTTGTTCATATTATCCATGCAGATGATGTAATCAGCCCAATCGAAGTCTTGTCGTGTAATTGGGCGTGAGATTAAGCCGTCAGTTGATAGCCCGTGTGCGTGCATTGTCTTTGCGGCACCTGGATGGGGACCATTTCCTTCTTCTTCGTTGCTTGTTCCAGCAGAATCAACATTGATTTTGCCATTTAATCCTGCGTCATCAACCATTTGCTTGAACATTGCCTCGGCCATTGGTGACCGACAAATGTTTCCTAAGCAGACAAATAAAACGTTCATGTAATCACCTCATTTATACTTCTATCATACCGAAAAAGATAATATTTTGCTAAAATATTCGGTAAACCTAACACTATCCTTAAGTTTTTGGTAAAATTAAGGACAAATATTTTTTAGAGGAGGAACAAAAATGACCCTTATTATTGTAATTGTTGTCATTGTCTTGCTGATTGCCATTTATGCGGGACTTTACAACAGTTTGATTCAATTGCGGACACACGCACAAGAATCATGGAGTCAAATTGATGTTCAATTACAACGACGTAACGACTTGATCCCTAACTTAATTTCAACAGTTAAGGGCTATAGCAAGTATGAAGCTGGGACCTTGGAAAAGGTAACAAAGCTGCGGACAGAATTAAATAGTATTCCAGATAGCGATCATGCTAAAAAAATGGAAGTTTCCAATGAATTAACGGGAACTTTACGGACATTGTTTGCCGTCGCTGAAAATTATCCAGACTTAAAAGCAAGTGCTGAATACCAAAAATTAATGGAAGAATTAACCAATACTGAAAATAAGATTGCCTACTCACGGCAGCTTTACAATAGTACTGTGGCTGCTTTAGATGCTAAGATTCAATCTTTCCCAAGCAATATTGTGGCTAAAATTCATCACTTCCAACAAATGGATTACTTACAAGTGCCAGAAGAAGCCAAGGCTGTGCCAAAAGTTTCATTTGATGATTTAGGTGATTAAGCATGTTATATCAGCAAATTGCCCGTAATAAACGAAAAACAATTTTGGTGATGTTTGGGTTCTTTGTATTGCTTGCTTTAATTGGGGCCGCAATTGGCTATTTATTTGCGCGGACAGCGATTGGCGGCATGATCATTGCGGCGATTATTGCGGTGATCTATATGTCCGTGATCATTGGTCAATCGACTGATGTAGTGATGCGGATGAATAACGCGACAGAGGTACGATCAGCGAGTGATGCGCCAGAACTTTGGCATATTGTTGAAGATATGGCCTTAGTTGCACGGGTACCAATGCCGAAAGTCTATATCATCCATGACCCAAGTCCCAATGCTTTTGCGACTGGTAATGATCCTAAGCATGCTGCTGTGGCCGCTACTACTGGTTTGATGGAAAAAATGAATCGTGAGGAACTAGAAGGGGTAATGGCCCATGAAATGACTCACGTTCGTAACTATGACATCCGTCTGCAAACAATTGCGTTAGCCTTAGCATCCGCAATCGCAATGCTTGTTAATTTTGCTGGAAATTTCTGGTGGATTGGTGGTCGGAGCAGTAGTGATGACCGGGATAATCCATCAAGTATTTTCGCCATCCTTGGTTCGATTCTTTTGATTATCTTAGCGCCATTGGCAGCAACCATTGCGCAGATGGCTCTTTCACGTAATCGGGAATACTTAGCCGATGCAGGTGCTGTGGAATTAACCCGTAATCCGCAAGGGATGATTAGTGCATTAGAAAAGCTAAAAACTGCTGTCCCAATGAAACATGTGGACCCAAGCAGTTCGGCATTATATATTAGCGATCCAGAAAAGAACGCTAAGCACCATCCTTTTTCAAATCTATTTGACACTCACCCCCCGCTAGATAAGCGAATTGAACGGTTGCGTCAAATGTAATAAGTTTATAGCAAAGACTGAGAAAAAACTTTTGCTTTTTCTCAGTCTTTGCTATTTTTACTCACGACTTATCGTTTTTAATCGCCTTATACTAGTGAGAGTGATATAATTAAAAAGCTAGACCAAAGTATCAAAAGAAGAGGTATCTTTTTCATGAAAATGAAATTAGCGGAAATTGCCAAGGCGATCAACGTACAAAATGACATTGAACAATGGAAAGACGTAGAAGTGACTAGTGTGTCATTTGACAGTCGACACTTAGATCAAGGGAGCTTATTTGTTCCATTGCAAGGTGCCCAAGACGGCCATCAATACGTACCGAGTGCTTTTAACAATGGTGCAGTAGCTAGTTTATGGGCTAGTGACCATGAGATAACGGATCAGACGCACCCGCTATTAGTCGTTAGTGATCCACTAGCGGCCCTTCAACAACTAGGGAAGTACTACTTGCATAAGATCAATCCGATTGTTGTTGCAGTTACAGGCAGTAATGGGAAGACGACGACTAAAGATATGATTGCGTCAATCTTAAGTACGCAGTTTAATGTCACGAAGACATATGCTAATTTTAATAATGAGATTGGGGTTCCAGTAACGCTTCTTAACATGGAGTCTAATACCGAAGCAGTGGTAGTTGAGATGGGCATGGACCGTTTTGGTCAGCTTGACTTCTTAAGTAAGCTTGTAAATCCTGACATTGCCGTTATTACAATGATCGGGGAAGCACATATCGAATTCTTCGGGACTCGTGATAAGATTGCTGATGCAAAGATGGAAATTACTCATGGCCTAAAGGAAGATGGAACACTAGTATTTAATGGGGATGAACCATTATTAGAGGAACGGGTAAAAGATCTTGCCCAACGACAGATGCGCTTTGGTCGGCAACTAAGCAATAATTTGTATGCAACAAGTGTCCGCGATGAACCACGGCAGTTATCATTTACCGTCAACGAATGGCCAGATGAAGAATTCACTATCCCAATGGTTGGTGAATACAATATTAATAATGCGTTAGCGGCTATGGAAGTGGGTAAGATTCTGCATATTACTCCCGCCCACATGAAGCAAGCGTTGGCAAACGTTGAATTAACGGAAAATCGTGCTGAATGGGTTAAAGGAAAGAATGGTGAACAGATCTTAAGTGATGTTTACAATTCAAACCCGACCGCTGCCAAGGAAGTCCTTAAGACGATTGCAGAAACACCAGTAGCTGGTCGCCGGATCGCCGTATTAGGGGACATGCTGGAATTAGGGGATGCTGCGGCAAAGTTGCATGCTAGCTTAGCAGAAGAGATTGACCACCAAAAGATTGCTAGCGTTTACCTTGTAGGCGAACAAATGAAAAATCTTAAAGCCAAGTTGATCCAAGAAGGGTACCCAGCTGAAGATATCTATCATTATGCTGCCAGTGACCTTCAACAATTAATTGCCGATCTTACAGCTACTTTGACAGGTGATGATATTGTCCTATTGAAGGCAAGCCATGGCATTCACCTAGAAGAAGTCTTGACGGCATTAAAAGCAGAATAGTTAATATATTTGCCAGTCGATTACTGATGCTTATATCATGAATCGACTGGTCATTTTTAGGAGGAAAATTTTTGAAGTTTAGTGAATTAGGCTTATCAGATAGCCTATTAAAAGCAATTAAACAGAGCGGATACGAAGAAGCAACACCAATCCAAGAACAAACGATTCCAATGGTTCTTGAGGGTAAGGATGTTATTGGCCAAGCACAAACTGGGACTGGTAAGACGGCTGCTTTTGGATTGCCAATTATTGAAAACGTTGATACTGAAAATCCAAATATTCAGGCAATTATCATTTCACCAACACGTGAACTAGCGATCCAGACTCAAGAAGAACTTTATCGTCTTGGTAAGGATAAACATGTTCGCGTGCAAGTAGTATACGGTGGGGCAGATATTCGGCGCCAAATTAAGAGTTTGAAACAACACCCGCAAATTCTTGTTGGGACTCCTGGACGGTTACGGGACCATATTAACCGTCATACAGTTAAGCTTGACCACATTAAGACCCTCGTTCTCGATGAAGCAGATGAAATGCTAAATATGGGATTCTTGGAGGACATTGAATCCATCATCAAGGAAACACCGGATGATCGACAAACATTGCTCTTCTCAGCAACTATGCCACCAGAGATCAAACGGATTGGGGTTCAATTTATGTCTGATCCGGAAACTGTGCGGATCAAGGCCAAGGAATTGACTACTGACTTAGTTGATCAGTACTATGTTCGTGCCCGTGACTATGAAAAGTTTGACATCATGACTCGCTTGATTGATGTTCAGGACCCCGACTTAACAATTGTCTTTGGTCGGACAAAGCGGCGGGTAGATGAATTGTCGAAGGGCTTGATTGCACGTGGCTACAATGCAGCTGGTATCCATGGAGACCTTACTCAGGATAAGCGTTCTAAGATCATGTGGAAGTTTAAGAACAATGAACTTGATATCTTAGTCGCAACGGATGTGGCTGCCCGGGGCTTAGACATTTCCGGGGTTACGCATGTTTATAATTACGATATTCCATCTGACCCAGATAGCTATGTTCACCGGATTGGTCGAACAGGGCGGGCCGGACATCACGGGGTATCCTTAACCTTTGTTACCCCAAATGAGATGGACTACCTTCATGAGATTGAAAAATTAACCCGGGTACGGATGCTGCCACTCAAGCCACCAACAGCTGAAGAAGCATTTAAGGGTCAAGTTGCATCAGCCTTTAATGATATCGATGAATTAATCGCGCAGGATTCAACTGATCGTTATGAAGAAGCCGCTGAAAAGCTATTAGAAACTCATAATGCAACTGACCTAGTAGCAGCATTGTTAAATAACATGACGAAGGAAGCAGCGAGTGAGGTTCCCGTTAAGATTACTCCTGAACGTCCCCTTCCACGACGTAACAAGCGGAATAACCGTAATGGCAACCGAAATAATGCGCATGGTGGCAACCACTACCGGCGTAAGAATTTCCGCCGTCACCAACATGGTGGTCATCGGAATGATAACCATGGAAAGAGCCATTCCAGTCGTCATTCATTTAATATTCGGAACCGGAAAGAAAATTAAATTAACTACGAAGTCTTTGGTTGAGAGTTGACCAAGGGCTTTTTTATTCGCCGTTTGTAAAATTAAGTTAGAAAAATAGAAAAGCCATTTGTGGTAGACTTTTGAATACCCCTAAACAAAAGAAAGGAAACCACAAATGACTTACACCCATCTTACCACAAACGAGCTGACAATCATCGCCCATTCTTTCGTGCAAAAGCTTAAAGCGTACCGAGTGGCCCAAATGATCAAACGTTGCGCCGAAACCGTTTATCGCGTTTATCGTTACCTGGAAACCGGTGCCTCAATTGCTGATTATCAAGATCACTATATGCGCAATAAGCAACGTTGTGGCCGAAAACGTACTCAGTTGTCACTGGCTGAACTCACTTATATCAACGACAAAATTGCCCAGAGGTGGACGCCTGATACCATTATTGGGCGCGCTGAGCGCCCAATTAGTTGTAACCGGCGAACTCTTTACCGGATGTTTGAACGTGGCCAGTTCGGCTTCGATGTCCGTTCCTTGCCGATGCGAGGTAAGCGGCACCCGAATGGCTATGTCGAGCGCCGTGGGAAGGCTGGCCAATTGGGGCGAAGTATTCACGAGCGTGCCAAGGACTTTCCGCACTATGCCACTGAATTTGGGCACCTTGAAGCTGATACCGTCCAAGGCAAAAAGCACCAAGGGGCGGTAATGACCCTGACCGAACGCCAATCGAAGGTCGAAATTGTACTCAATGTGCACGAAAAGACGGCTAATGCGATTAACCAACACTTAAGTCAGTGGCTTCGGAAATTCCCGCGGCACTTCTTCAAATCG
Source organism: Limosilactobacillus reuteri (assembly GCF_034259105.1). Classification (NCBI taxonomy): domain Bacteria; kingdom Bacillati; phylum Bacillota; class Bacilli; order Lactobacillales; family Lactobacillaceae; genus Limosilactobacillus; species Limosilactobacillus reuteri. The sequence continues at coordinate 288,791 of NZ_CP139478.1, forward strand.
ATTACCTTTGACAACGGAAAAGAATTCGCCGGCTGGCGCGAGATTGCCAATCAATTTGACCTTCACACTTACTTTGCCGAGGTTGGTGCTCCCAATCAACGAGGGCTGAACGAAAACAACAACGGTCTTTTACGCCGGGATGGCTTAACGAAACAGCTAGATTTCCGCAATCTTCCTGATGAATTGGTAACCCAACTGATGAGTAAGCGAAATAACCTGCCCCGTAAATCACTAGGCTATCGAACTCCATATGAAGTATTCATGTCTTACGTCACTGATGAGCAACTATTTTCTTTCTAACTTAAATTGACATTTCGGGTATGCAAAACTCAATGATGGTGACATCACAGAGTCTTGCTAACTTAGGAGCAGTCTTGGCAAATGATGGAATTAAACCTTGGGATAATGAGCGTCTTATTAGCTATGAAGATAACGAGTTGGTAAAGAAATTGCTAACAACAGTTGGTTCGTTTGAAGAATCAAAAGAATACACAATTAAAATTGAACTCCCTATTAAAAGTGGTACTGGCGGCAGCTTATTGGCTTGTGCCCCGCAAAAATGTGGTATTGGTATTTTTAGTCCAGCTCTTGATCAACATGGCAATAGTTTGGCAGGAATGAGTTTATTACAAGATGTTGTTGATCAATTAGAATTAGTAGTTTAATAAAAGCGAGACCCGAAGAAAATTCTTCAAGTCTCGCTTTTTGTTAATGTAATTTTTCTTGGAATTTCTGTAAGTTACTAGGAGTTGGGGTTAAGTTAGTCCATTCTGGTGAAAGGAACTTACTATTGATTTGATAATGTGGTTGCGGTTGCTTGTTAGAAATAAAACTATTAGTAGCTTTATCAACTTTTACCCAACCAGCCCAACCGATATGAATAGTATCTTCCATAAATCCAGGCTTATCACCATCATGAGAAAGATCCAAAATGTGATTGAACCCTTGTTGGCGAAGTTGAAATTTGATTTTTTCAACAGATTGGTAATACATATTCATGTTCATCCCCGTGTACTTTTCCCACTTTGAATTAACCGGTGGGATAATAAAGAGGACGTTTGAATTGGTATTCTTAAACTGATTCAAAACTACTTCCAAATCGCCATATTCTGGTGACTTAGTATAATTGAAATTCCGTTGTGATCCCTTTGTTTTCGCTAAGTTTTTCTTCACACGCTGCGTATAGAAGCTGTTTTTAATACCAAAACGGTTGTTATTAGTATCACGTGCGGCTTCGTTCATTGCATCATCATAAAGTTCATTGTAATTGTAACGTGGAGGAAGTTTCTTAACGTTTGGGAGGATATGCTTGCCATAGTTATTATTTAATTGAAAACCTGAGAAAATGGCATCTTCATGAACAAGCATATTAAGCCGGAAGCGGATAACTCCCATATCGAAACTGCTCAGGGATTTTCCTTCAGCAATCTTTTTAGCATATGAAGAAACAGTCCCATCTTTACCAAGCATTGCAATTAATCGCGTTGCAATGTAGCGATCGTATGGTGATTTAGGATTAGCATGTTGAAGCCAGTTAAGGTTAGCGAGTTCACCATTGTAGTACTTGAAAGCTGGTGGTTGAACTCCCTGCTTAGTAAACCATTGTGGTGAAATGATATAGACGGCCTTATTATCTCTCATTTGCGTTTCCATTGAATTAATGTTAAAGAATTGCGGAAGAGATTGGGTACCCCGTGAACCGAAGAGGAAGGGGGTATAGTTATGATAACGAGCAGCCATTACAGAAGGATGGAAACGATCCATTCGCCGTAATTCACTAGAACCAAAGAATGGAACATAGTGGGTGTGCTTATCACTAAGCGCTTGTTGTTTAATTGATTGATTCTTAAAAACAACAGGGCTTAGTGATACTGCAGCTTTATGTTCAATCGCCGCTGAGTGCTTTTTACTAATCGGCAGTGAAAACAAAAGAACTACTAATAGACAAGCGACAATCAGCGGGCCAAAGATTGACCACAGCTTTTTGCCATTATGCATTTTGGAGCTCCTTTACCCGTTCTTCAATCTTTTCAATAGTGTCCCATTGGCTACGGTCAAATTCTGAAACTGGTACTTGAACGCCAAAAGCATCTTGTAAACCAAGAAGAAGGCTAACAGTTGCCATTGAGTCTAAAAGACCACTTTCAAAAAGGTTTTGACTTGCATCACTAAAGTCTGCAGTGTCCCGACCAGTTGCATCAGCTAAAATATTAATAATTTTTTCTTGCATAATTAAAATCCTCCTAAAATTATTTGAATAGATAAGTATCTAAGAACCCACTGAAGATCAAGAAAGTAAACATTACAAAGTTAAATGTGACAAAAATAGCAACTCCAGTAGTGAACTTATTATGTGGTAGCTGTTTTAAGTTTTTTCGCTTGAAACGCAGCCACCAGTCATTAACTACTAGGCCTAGACCTTGGAGAAAACCATAGAGAATATAGTACCAGGTAATTCCATGCCAAAAGCCCATTAGTAACATATTAAGCATATATGCGGTTGATGACAAGGCATTTTGATTCTTAAACCACCGTTTTTTGGTAGCAAGAAAGACGAACCGCATAAAGATATAATCACGGAACCAGAAAGAAAGGCTAATGTGCCAACGGTTCCAGAATTCTTTAAGGTTTTTCGATTTGAAAGGCTGCTTAAAGTTCATTGGGGTCCGCACACCCATAAAGTAACTAATAGCAACTGCAAATAATGAATAACCAGCAAAGTCAAAGAATAAGTAAAGTCCGTAAGTGTACATGACACCGACTAAGTTCCAAGAAGGAAATGATGGATCAGCCAAGGCCGCTTTTTCAAAGAAGGGGTAAAAACGCTGACCAAAGAAATAGCCGATGACAAACTTGTACAAGAAACCAAGGAATAAGTAGAAAATTCCGGTGTTAACAAGATTTAAATATTCCTCGCGGGTGGGGACCTTTTTATAATCCTTTTCAAAGCGCCGGTAACGATCAATTGGTCCAGAAGTAATGGTTGGCATGAACAGAATGAAACGAATGAACTTCCATGGGGAAATCTCTTTGATCATTCCATCACGCGTTTCAATTACTGTTCCGACTGCCCGGAAAGTTAAATAACTAATTCCCAAGAAACCAAGGAGGGAGTTATGACCAACCATTGCTGGTGAAAGCTTAACGATTACAATCGGCAAAATTGATAAGGCTGCAGTGAAGTAAAAAACACCACTCGAATTATTATTTTGCCGGTAGCGATGATAAGCCATCACAATAATTGTCTGGTAAATAACATAAGCAATTAATGAAATTCCTTGTTGCCAGCTTGAACCATCGAACATTAAGAAGATAAAAATGAAACTAATTAATGCTTCATACCAGCTAAACCTCTTCCCAAAGTAAAGGCCGATTCCCAACGGCAAAATAGCAAGAAGTAAGTAGAAGAAGTATACCGGGGTTCCATAAGCACTGAAATTAGGAAGGTTTGAAATCCAATCAATCATTACTTGTTAGCCTCAGCAATCATTTGTTTAACTGCAATCTTGCCATTTGCAGACATTGGGAATGATTCACGGTAAACGAATTGGGTAGGCATCATATATGGCATGATTAAGCTATCCAAGCTTTCACGAATCTGTTTTGTTAATCCAGCCGTATCTTCAGTCACTTCGTTTGGAATAACATAAGCAATCAGGTGCGTAACTTTGCCGTCTTTATTATATTTCGGAACCGCAACTGCTTGTTTGATTAAAGGACTCTTTTCAAGACTGGCACGAACTTCATCGAGTTCAATCCGGTAACCATGTAATTTGATTTGGAAATCCATGCGGCCTTTGTGGTGAAGTAAGCCATCACTGTCAAGAGTTCCCGCATCTCCAGTTCGGTAAGCAGGCACCCCATCAATCTTAAAGAATGACTTGGCTGTTTTTTCTGGATTATTCATGTAGCCACGTGCCACACTATTACCACTAATTACAATCTCACCTTGTTCACCAGGAGTAGTGATTTCTTGATCGCCATTCCAAATAGATAATTTAACTCCTGGCTTTGCATAGCCAACTGGTAAGCGGTCATTATTTTCAATGATTTCAGGTGTAATCTCGATTCCTGATACGGCAACCGTTGTTTCGGTTGGACCATAAGTGTTGAAGATTTTGGCATCTGGGAATCGTTGGTGTAATCCTTTTGCAGTCTTTACTGTTAATTCTTCACCACAGAAGAGAAAGGTCTTTAAGCTTGGCATTTTTTGTTGGTTAAATGCCGGGCTAAGCATTAACATATCAGCAAAGGATGGCGTCCCTACAAATACCTCAAGATCAAGGTTTGGTAGGGCAGTAAACATCTGACCAAAATTCTCAACAACTTCGTGAGGAAGGGCCTTGATTGTCCCACCATTAAGTAGTGTTGGTAACCAGTACATGTTTGAAAGATCAAATGAATATGGTGGCTGCCCTAAGAAATTAGCATGTTCTTTGATCTTAAATTCATCACTTAGCATCCAGTCAACAAAGGTCATAAAGTTATCATGACTAACTTCAACCCCTTTTGGTGAACCGGTAGTTCCAGACGTAAAGAGGACATAAGCTAGTTCGTCACCATTAATCATTGCTGAAGTATCAAAAGTTTGTGGTGTTGCCAAAATTTTTTCAAGCTGTTGATGATCGACAATCGGGGCATCAAACTGGAGATCATTGTTTGGAAAATCATTAACAGCAATAATCATCGCCGGTTTAGCAGTATCCAGAATTGATTGCATCCGTGGAATTGCTGAATCGTTGGACACTGGAATATAAGTATGTCCAGCTTTTAGAGCTGCTAAAAAGCTAATAATCATTTCAACTTGATGATCACCATATACGAGAATCGGACTACGATCAGGTAAAGATTGAGTACTAAGCCATGCCGCTAAAGTATCAACTGCTGAGCTTAAGTCCGCATAAGTGGTCGTTTTGCCCATTTCATCATATGCGATCCGCGTTGAGTTGTCCTTGGCAATTTGCTCAAAGACGGTAATAATATTCTTACTCATATATTATCTATTTCCTCCGCATTAGAATTCGTTGTAGATAAATGGCTCTTGGCCTGCTCCATAATAACCATAAAGGTAGATTAATAAAAGAAGCACTACAAAGTAAAATAATGTTTTTAAGATGAATCGTAATGCAGGATGGCGTTGAATAATCTGAGCCATAGTTCTCCTTCTCTCATCTTTATAAATTTGTAATTGGCATTCATATCAAGAATACCATTAATTGTGTATCTCGGCTAATAGGGTGAGTTACTTTCACCTTACTATAAAATCCTTAAGAAAAAATTAATGAAATATTCAAAAATAAGAATGCTTATTGCCTTTAAATTATAACTTTTTCTGAGCTAATTGTAACTAGAAAAACCTAAACTTTATTTATAATTTTATATGACATGACAATGATGGACTAATGTAACAATAATTGCAAGAAGCGCTTATTTTCGATAAGATTAAGCGGTAGATACTAGCGAGAATTAAGGAGACGAACGCTCGATGATTAAGGGGATTGGAATCGATATAACCGAGATTGAACGAGTTAAGAAAGCTGCGACAGCGCATTCTCAATTCATCCAGCATGTATTGACACCGACTGAACTAGAACAATATAGTCAATTTAGCGGTCAGCGATCAGTAGAATATCTTGCTGGTCGGTGGTCGCTAAAAGAATCTTTTGCTAAAGCATACGGAACGGGAATTGGTGCTAAACTAGGCTTTCATGATATTGAAATCATTGATAACCAATATGGAGCGCCAATTGTGACTAAATCGCCGTATAATGGTAATGCTCATGCTTCAGTGAGTCATACTGCCACATTAGTAATGACAGAAGTAATTTTAGAAAGTGAGAATGAATAATGGTTAATGGTCGTTTGCGAGATACATCATTAATAGTGGACTTAGATGCATTACGTCATAATATTCAAGAACAGAAAAAAGTATTGCCCGAAAATAGTAAAATCCTTGCCGTTGTAAAAGCGAATGCTTATGGTAATGGATTGATTCCAGTTGCCCAAACGGCAATGACCAGCGGTGCGAGCGGTTTATGCGTGGCGATATTAGATGAAGCATTAGAATTACGGGATAACGGGATTGAAGCGATGACGCTTGTCCTTGGAATTACGTCCGTTGAAGATGCGTTGATTGCTGCTCAAGCCGGAGTTTCTTTAACAGTTGGCTCCTTAGATTGGCTTGAACAATATCATCAACTAGCACAAGTTGCCAAGCCTAAGAAACCATTAAAAGTTCATCTTGGGATTGATTCAGGGATGGGCCGGATTGGGTTTACAGAGGTAGATACATTTAAGCAAGCTGTAAAGCTGCTTGATAGTCCTGAATTTGAATTCGAAGGAATGTTCACTCATTTTGCAACTGCTGATAGTCCTGATGAAAATTACTTTAATCAGCAGGTCCAACGTTGGCATCAATTTGTTGCCAGCCTTGGTGAACTGCCGCCGTATATTCATATGGCAAATTCGGCAACCGGTTTATGGCATCGGGAGACAATCACTGCTAATACAATTCGAATGGGTATTTCAATGTATGGGCAAAACCCATCTGGACGTGACTTAAAATTAACGCTTGATTTACAGCCCGTTAGTTCATTAGTTTCATCAATTTCTTTTGTTAAGCAGTTAAAGGCAGGAAGATCTGTCAGCTATGGCGCTACTTATACGGCGGAGCAAGATGAATGGCTAGCTACCTTGCCAATTGGTTATGCTGACGGTTATCCACGGTGTATGACTGGTTATAAAGTATTAGTTGACGGTCAATTTTGTGATATTGCCGGACGAGTATGTATGGATCAAATGATGATTCGACTTCCTAAGTATTACCCAGTCGGCACTCCAGTAGTATTGATGGGTAAGTCCGGTGATCAAGAAATTACAGCAACTGATTTAGCTGAGCAGGCCGGAACTATTAACTATGAAATCCTAACTAATATTAGTAATCGGGTTCATCGCATTTATCGCCAAAATAAATAATTAAGGGAAGCGAAGGTAATGACAAAACGAAAAGTAAAACGGGGTGACATCTATTACGCTGACTTATCCCCGGTAATTGGATCGGAACAGGGTGGCGTTCGTCCAGTCCTGATCCTTCAAAATGACGTGGGAAATCATTATAGTCCAACAGTAATCATTGCTGCGATTACTGCCCAAATGCAAAAAAAGAAGATGCCTACTCATGTCCAACTAAAAGGTAAGTCGTTACCGTTAACTCATGATTCGGTCATTTTGTTGGAGCAATTACGTACGATTGATAAACAACGATTGAAAGACCGAATTGCTCATTTATCGCCAGAGACAATGGCAAAAGTGGACAAAGCATTAACCATTAGTGTGGGGTTAAATGCTGCATATGATGAAAATAAATGAGTTTGACAATTTGCGTCAGAACTCGTATACTCACTATTAAATTAATCACGGTTCTTTTAATGTAGCCCAGAGAGACTACAAAAGACAAAATAATATAAGCATAGTGGGCACAAAACTATGCTTCCTCTTTTGTAAAGCTCTAGGACCATTAAAGGGACTAGAGCTTTTTTAGGTCTAAGGAGGATATCTTGTGAAAGAGCAAAAGGGGACAACGATTTTTAGTATTCCAATGAAGAACAGAAAGACTAATACTTGGGATATGTTTGCCACGTGGGTCGGGGCAAATGCCAATAATGGGACATGGTTTGTCGGCGGAGTGCTCGCCGCTTGTGGATTTTCGGTTGCCATGAAGGTCTTAGTATTGTCATCTGCCTTATCATATGTATTTTTAAGTTTGGTAGGTTACATTGGTTATAAGACTGGGGTATCAACGATGACTTTAAGCCGTGCTTCATTTGGTGAACGGGGCAGTTATCTCCCATCATTAGTTAATATTACCCAATTCATTGGTTGGACAGCGGTTAATACTTTTATTGCGGCCCAATCGGTAAGCATTCTTTTCCATGACTTATTAGGATGGCCTGTGTGGGGACAGCATGGCGGCTATTTAGGGCTAGTAGTCGGGATTATTATCATGAGCATTCTCCATATTATTAGTGTTTCTAGCGGATCACGTTCAGTCCAAATGATTGAGCGGTTAGGGATAATCCTTGTTCTTGTATTCGTCATTTGGGAGTCAGTAGCTGTTTTTCGAACCGTTTCCTTCAGTCAAATTGTAAATTGGCATGTTCCTGCGCAATCAAAAATGGCAGTCGGTGCGGCGGTCGATTATGTAGCAGCTTTTAATTTAGCCTGGGTAACTGCCGGTGCTGATTTCACCCGCTTTACTGCTAAAGAAAAGAATGCGACTTTGACGCCGTTCCTTGGTGCTTTACTAGGGGTTGTATGGTTTGCTTTCATCGGCCTGATTTCAACAATTAGTATTGCAATTTCAAGTGGGGTATATAACGCAAATAACTCTGATCCCTCAACGATTGCTAGTAAGTTAGGACTGGGGGTAGTTGCCCTTCTTGTTATTATTTTGACCTCGATGACGGCAAATGCTGTTAATTTATTAGCGGCCGGATCAGCTCTTTCAAATATCTTTACAAAGCTCAAATTAGAGTATTCATTATGGATCGTAGTATTGCTTGCGACAGTTGTGACCTTTATTCCGATGTTTGTCGGTAGTTTCTTGAGTGCTTTTGAATCGTTCCTTGACTATGTGGGGATGGTGTTAGGACCTACAATTGCCATTATTTGTACTGATTTTTATTTCCGTGCTCATCGGCAATATGATGTTGATGAATTAGGTAAAGTTGGTGGAAAATATTGGTATCGCGGAGGCGTCAACTGGGTAGCAATTATTGTTTTTGCTATCGGAGTTGCCTTCTTCTTAGGCGTGCATCAGCTGCCAATCTTCGTAAATACGATTGGGGCCACATTTATTGATATGTGTTTGAGTGGTATCCTATACTATGGAATTATGTTGTTGGTTGACCGAAAGGGAAATGAATTATGCTATTAAAAAATGTACATGTTGATAATCATGAAGAAGTAGTCGATGTTCGAATTCTCAATGGAAAATTTAGTGAGATTAAGGCTAACCTAACGCCCCATGATGGTGAAGAAGTTATTGACGGTAAAGAAAATTTACTTTTACCACCATTTGTTGATTCTCATGTTCACTTAGACGCTACGCTTACTGCTGGTCAGCCAGAATGGAATGAAACCGGGACTTTATTTGATGGTATCCGAATTTGGAGTGAACGGAAACAAGATTTAACGAAGGAAGATGTTAAATCGCGTGCGAAAAAGACATTACTAAATATGGTTGGTCATGGGATTCAACACGTACGGAGCCATGTTGATGTAACTGATCCTCATTTAATTGCCGCCCGTGCTCTTCTTGAATTGCGTGAAGAATTAAAAGACTGGATCGACTTGCAGTTGGTTGCATTTCCCCAAGAAGGTATTCTTAGCTATCCTCATGGACGTGAATTAATGGAGCAGGCGGTTAAAGAAGGATTAGATGTCGTCGGTGGTATTCCCCATTTTGAATTTACAACTGAATATGGGTGGCAATCCGTCCATTTCTTAATGGCTCTTGCGGATAAGTATGATCGTTTAGTTGACGTTCACTGTGATGAAATCGATGACCCAGCTTCGCGTAATCTTGAAGTTTTAGCGACCGAAGCTTATGAACGAGGGATGAAGGACCGGGTCACAGCAAGTCATACGACAGCGATGGGATCATATAATGATGCTTATACTTATAAATTATTCCGTCTATTAAAGATGAGTGATATTAATTTTGTATCTAATCCATTAGTCAATGTTCACCTTGGCGGTCGCTTCGATACTTACCCAAAGCGTCGCGGCGTTACTCGGATTAAGGAATTAACAGGAGCGGGGATTAATGTTTCCTTTGGTGAGGATGATATCCAAGATCCGTGGAATCCTCTCGGCGATGGTAACATGTTAGATGCAGTTACGATGGGTGTTTATATTGCTCACTTGATGGGGTATCACCAACTGCAAGATGCCTTTAATTACGTAACCTATAACGGTGCTAAGACATTGCATATTAGTGATAATTATGGAATTGAAGTAGGAAAACCTGCAAACTGTATCTTATTGAATGCCCACGACTTTTATAATGCCCTTAATAAGCATGTTGAAGTTCTTTATAATATTCGTCATGGGAAGGTTCTTGCCGAGACGAAACCAGCTGAAACCAAAGTTAATATCAAATAAAATTAAAAAAATCTCATAATAGTTATTGACAAGTTTGGGAATGACCAGTATATTATATCCAACAATTAAATTTAGATTAGAAAAACGTTGAAGGAAATAACGATTTGAAATTGGTGACAGAGAATTAGCGGGTGGTGTGAGCTGATCGGGATTTCTAATTGTTAATCGTTCCTGAGTTACCGGCTGAAACCAAGTAAGCTGAGGTTGGCTGCCATCCATTATTTTGGCCACAAATGATTGTTTGTGAATGAGAGGATTGACTACGAGTTGATCAAAGTAGGATGGTACCGCGCAGAAGCGTTCTTACAATTGCGATGAAGCAATGTAAGGACGCTTTTTTCTTTCTAAATTTTAAAAAAATATTTTGTCTTGGAGGTAATTATTATGACTGAATTAAACGCACGACAGGAAGAATTTGCTAAGGCTCTTTTTGAAGCTTATGACACTAATACGCCATTGAAAGAGGAAGAATGGAAAGACGTTGTTACTGATGATGAAACCGCATATGCAGTTCAAGATGCGGTAGTAAAGTTAAAAGGAAAGCCAACTGCAGGATATAAAGTTTCGTTAACTAGTAAAGAAACTCAAGACATGTTTGATGCTGATTCACCATTGTATGGACAACAAGTTGCTGAACGATTCCTACAGTCACCGGCGGATGTTGACTTGCAGATGTTAAATGAACCGTTATTAGAGGTTGAATTAACCTTCCGCGCAAAAGAAGACTTGCAACCTAGTGATACATTAGAAGATTTATTTCATAAGGTAACTGTTGCGGGAGCCTTAGAATTGCCTGATGCACGTTTCGTCGATTGGTTTCCAGATTTAGGAAAATATAATGTAATGGCTGATTGTGCTGTTGGTGGTCTTGTTGTATATGGTGAAGAACATGATGCAGATAGCGTATTTGAAAATGTTGACGATGCTGCTAATGTTCATGCCGTTTTATTCAAAGATGGTAAGAAATTAAAAGAAGGGGTATCATCAGAAGTTTTAGGCAATCCCTTTAAGTCTCTTCAATGGTTAGTACAAAAATTAGCTGAACAAGGAAAAGCATTTACCAAGGCCAAATGGTATCATCCGGAACATTTGTCTTACCACCTAAGCTCACTGCTGGTAAGTGGGAAGTTGAGTTCGATAGCGGTTTAGGAAACGTTGTAGTTAATGCGAAATAAGTGTTGAAAGCAGATGGGAAAATTGGGTGAGAAATCGCCAACGGAAATTAATATTTTGAGAATCGCCGTTTGTAAAATTAAGTTAGAAAAATAGAAAAGCGATCTGTGGTTGAGTTAATCACAGGTCGCTTTAATAGTGCGCCCGGCATGGGTATTAGCTAGGTGGTGAAAGTCCGCTATGGGCCGTAGTAGTCGGAACCATGAGCTGAGGACAAGGGTGTCCACCGTGAGGTGGAATCTGAAGGAAGTCTAAGGCAAAGTACTGCATCGATGAACAAGAAGTAGCTATAAGGCTGAAATTAACTGGATAAGGCTGCTAGACAAGTTGAAGTCCAATACTACTCGAAGTTGGTCTCAGTAAAGCTAACGATGACATGGTACGAAAGCTAATATTCTTACCCGGGGAGATCTGGCCTACACGTTTCCGACAAGAGGAATAAGTTTAATTTCCACAGAAACAAGCGGTGCAGTGATGCAGTGTTGAGTAAGCCAGAAGTCAGCCGAGGTCATAGTAGTTTGAATAATTAGATGAAGGACTGAACGACAATAACTTGTAACTTATATCGGAGGTGTAATCAGGTGCGACAATCGCAGAAAACAGAACAACAAGCTGACCGCTTGTCGAGGATAGGTTTGGAAAACCGAAAGTACACAAGGGCGCGTAGTACCGGTTATGGTGAAGGTAAAGGTATGAGTGTCACTATCCAAGACCTGGTCTTGGATCGCAATAACCTTAATCAGGCTTATTTGCGAGTTAAGAGAAATAAAGGAGCAGCAGGCGTTGACGATATGACAGTCAATGACCTTCTGCCATATCTCAGAGAAAATAAGACGGAACTGATCGCTAGTTTGCGTGAGGGCAAGTATAAACCAGCTCCAGTCAAACGGGTAGAAATTCCGAAGCCTAATGGTGGAGTAAGAAGACTTGGAATACCAACGGTGGTGGACCGAATGGTTCAACAAGCTGTAGCCCAAATTCTTACGCCTATCTTTGAGCGTATTTTCTCTGATAATAGCTTTGGCTTCCGTCCCCACCGTGGGGCCCATGACGCTATTTCAAAAGTAGTAGATCTTTATAATCAAGGTTATCGAAGAGTTGTCGACTTAGACCTAAAAGCCTATTTTGATAACGTTAATCATGACTTGATGATTAAGTATCTCCAACAATATATTGATGACCCATGGACACTAAGACTCATTCGTAAGTTTCTAACTAGCGGAGTCTTAGACCATGGGCTTTTCGCTAAGAGTGAAAAAGGAACCCCACAAGGAGGGCCATTGTCACCACTACTGGCGAACATCTATCTAAATGAGTTGGACGAAGAGTTGACTAGACGTGGTCACCACTTTGTGCGCTATGCGGATGATTGTAACATCTATGTTAAAAGTCAACGAGCCGGAGAACGAGTAATGCGAAGCATTACCCAGTTTCTAGAAAAGCGCTTGAAAGTTAAAGTGAACCCAGATAAAACCAAAGTCGGTAGCCCGCTACGGTTGAAGTTTCTTGGCTTTTCGTTGGGTGTAGACCACAATGGGGCCTACGCCCGTCCAGCTAAACAATCGCAACAACGAGTAAAGAAAGCACTGAAGTTATTAACTAAACGTAATCGTGGAATATCTCTGACAAGAATGTTTGAAGAAATTCATCGAAAAATGCGTGGGTGGCTTCAGTACTACTCAATTGGTAAACTAACTAACTTTATTCAACGCCTTGACAAGTGGTTGAGGGTCCGAATAAGGCAGTATATTTGGAAGCAATGGAAAAATTTTAAAACTAAGGTAACTAACTTACATAAGTTGGGGCTGTCCCAGCGTGATGCACATGTCTTCGCTAGTACCCGAAAGGGCTACTGGCGAACTGCACATAGTAAGACCTTGAGCTATTCTCTAACTAATAGAAAACTGGAACAACTTGGACTTATGAATATGTCCAAGACGCTCCAGTCAATTCAATGTGATTAAGTTGTCGAACCGCCGTATACGGAACCGTACGTACGGTGGTGTGAGAGGTCGATAATTGAACTAATCAATTATCTCCTACTCGATTTTAATAACTTTGGTGCAAGTCTTCAATTTCTGAAACTTCCAACCCTTTTTTCTCAAGTCGTTTAACAATTCGTTCCATCTTTTCTTTAGTAACATCAGCAGGCAAGGTGTATAAGACTCGTTTCATTGTCTCGTCTTCGGGATCGAGTGAAATGACATTTACGATCTGACAAAAACGAGTGATTTCTTTGGCAGCCGTTACCAGAGCTCCCCGTTCATCAGGAGTGATGACGGTTAGAACATAGCTTCCGTTGTTGACGTTCCAGCCAGCAGCTAGCATTCGTAAAAGACTATTGTGGGTTAGTATTCCGTAAAACTGGTTATTGTTGTCCAGTACCGCAATATATGGAAGATCACGAATAGCAAAGAAGATAGAGAAGAAAGCGGCGTTAATTGAGATAAATTTAGTAGCATTCTTTAATAATGCAGTTACCGGTAAATGCATATCCCCCTGTCGTGCTTTATGCCGGTAAAGATGCATCTTATAAATATTTCCCCGAAAGATCTTTCCTGACTTATCGAGAACTGGGACACACCGATAGCCGGTATCCTCCAAGACAGTCAGAGCCTCATCCAATGTCGCTGTTTCTGGAAGAGTTGTTAAGGTTGCTTTGGGTTTGATTAATGAATTGAAAATCATAATTAACATCCTTTTTATCGATTAAGTGCACCAATTATAATAACATATTTCTATCAAAAGGATTAGAGAAAAATTAGAAAACTTATACTGTTAATTCAAATTAGTATGCTGAAAAAAGTAACATAGGGTATAATACTAGTTAAAATTTATGCTGGACGGGAAGAGTGACCGTGCGGCTTTTTTGCGTGAAAGGAATGAAAGAACAATGAAAATGATTGTTGGCTTAGGGAATATTGGGACGCGGTATGATGAGACCCGTCATAATACTGGTTTTATGGTAGTTGATCAACTAGCACGAGATTATCACCTGGGAGCATTCACCCACCTAAAACAAGAAGCAGTCGCAGTTAGTGGGGTAATTAATGGTGAAAAAGTAATGTTGGTAAAGCCGACGACGTTCATGAATGATTCAGGACGAGCAGTCGGACCACTAGTAGACTATTATGATATTGATTTGGATGATCTCGTAATTATTAACGACGACTTGGATATGCCAGTTGGTAAAGTACGTTTAAAAACACATGGGGCTTCTGGTGGTCATAACGGGCTTAAAAGCATTATCAGCGCGTTAGGAACCAAGAACTTCAACCGGGTAAAAGTAGGGATTGACCATCCCCAACATGGAACAGTGGTTAGTCATGTCTTAGGTAAATTTTCTAAAGAAGAACGTCCTAAATTTGACCAAGCAGTTGAACAAGCTGAGCATGCATTGGAAGACTGGATTAATGGGGAAGATTTTGCCAAGTTAATGAATGCTTATAATTAAAATAGAAAGGTGGCGTTGATGGTGCAAATAGAAAATTTAATCGAGAAGACGCCATCATTTAAACAAATTACGGCTGACCTCCAACCCAAGAACCATCAATTAATAACGGGGATTTCTGGATCAGCGCGAACTGAATTACTAAGTGCTCTTTCTAAAGAAGGGCAGCGACCAATTCTAGTAGTGACCGATACGATTTCCCATATGCAGGAATTAGCTAGTGACTTAGAGAACCTCCTTCCTGCCAATCGTGTTTATCAGTTTCCGGTTGAAGAGGTTTTAGCAGCGGAAGTAGCAACTAGTTCTCCTAACTATCGTCTTCAACGGGTACTAGCCTTAAATGCTTTGATTAATAACGAACCGGCAGTTGTGGTTGCATCTACTGCGGGGTTACGGCGCAATATTATTTCACCAGAATACTTTGCTCAGTCCTCGTTAAAGATTAAGACTGGCGGGGAAGTGGATCCAGCAAAAATTCGGCAACAATTAAGCGCAACGGGGTACCAATATCAAAAAATGGTGTTGCGTCCTGGTGATTTTGCGATTCGTGGATCGATTATTGATATCTATGCCTTAAATACTGATAATCCGGTTAGAATTGATCTCTTTGATACAGAAGTTGATTCACTCCGGTATTTTGATGCTAGTACCCAGCGGAGTATTGACAACGTTGAAGAAGTTCAGATACTGCCGGCAACAGATTTTATTATCCCAGCGACTGAATTTTCGCGGGTGCATGAAGCCCTTGATACTGAATATAAAAAGGTAGTAAAGGAGTTAAGTGCTGACGATGCTGATATTAAACAGCAGGTGGCTAACCGCTTTGAACCATTATTGAACGCGCTTAAGAACCAGCATTTGCCTAATGAACTTTTAGAATTTAGCAACCTGGTTTATCCGACAAGGCACTCCTTATTTGATTATCTTCCTGATGATGGGACGATTTACTTTGATGACCTGACGCGGATAAAGCAATTTGCCAAGCAGATGACCCAGGAAGATGCGGGTTGGTTTAAAGATAAGGTTGCCCACCACCAATTAACGGATATTCCAGATCTTAGCAATGACGTATCGGCCATAATAAAAAAAGACCCGCATCCGCAAATTTATGGCGCCTTATTCAAAAAAGGTCTCGGTAATATTAAACTTAGCCAAATTACCGACCTAAAAAGCAGAACCATGCAACGTTTCTTTGGGCAAATGCCACTGCTGAAAGCCGAACTTCAACGGTGGATGGATCAAGGGCAAACAGTAGTACTGATGGCTAATAGTCCAGAACGACGAAAGCAAATTGCCCAAACGCTTGTTGACTTTGATATCACCGCAACAGAAACTGAATTAACAAATATCAAGCCAAATATTGTTCAAATTGTTGCTGCTAACTTAAATAATGGATTTGAAATGCCGCTTTCTGGGCTGGTTGTTATTACAGAAAGCGAGATGTTTAAGCAGGTAAAAAAGGTTCATTATCGTCCACAAAAGCTTGCCAATGCCGAACGATTAAAAAATTATACTGACCTTAAACCGGGTGACTACGTAGTTCATGTTAATCATGGAATTGGGATTTTTAGTGGAATTAAGACGATGGAAGTTGACCATGTTCATCAAGACTACATGATCATAAATTACCGGGATAACGCTCAGATATATGTGCCAGTAACCCAGCTAAATCTTGTCCAAAAGTATGTATCATCAGAATCTAAGACCCCGCATATCAACAAGCTTGGCGGTAACGAATGGGCAAAGACTAAGCGGCGCGTTTCTTCAAAAATTGAAGATATCGCTGATGAATTAGTTGACTTATATGCTAAGCGAGAAGCGGAGAAGGGATATGCTTTTCCGAAAGACGATTATCTCCAAAAACAATTTGATGCTAATTTCCCGTATAATGAGACTCGCGATCAGTTGCGGAGTATTGATGAAATTAAAGAGGATATGGAAAAACCAAAGCCGATGGATCGACTGTTGGTGGGGGATGTCGGCTATGGTAAAACTGAAGTTGCAATGCGGGCAATTTTTAAAGCGGTCACTGGAGGAAAGCAGGTTGCCTTCCTTGTGCCAACAACTGTTCTTGCCCAGCAACACTACAACACCCTGATGCGCCGGTTTGAAGGCTTCCCAATCAACATTGCCTTGATGTCACGTTTCAAGACGCCAAAAGAGCTAAAAGAGACAGAAGCAGGGCTAAAGGATGGAAGCGTCGATGTTGTTGTTGGAACCCACCGAATCCTATCAAAGGATGTTGAATTTAAGGACCTTGGGCTGTTAATTGTTGATGAGGAACAGCGCTTTGGGGTAAAACATAAAGAAAAACTAAAGCAATTAAAAAATAATGTTGATGTTTTAACCTTGACAGCAACCCCGATCCCTCGGACATTACACATGTCAATGCTGGGTGTACGAGATTTATCAGTCCTTGAAACACCGCCAGCTGGTCGTTACCCAATCCAAACCTATGTAATGGAGCAAAATAGTAGTGCGATTCGCGATGGGATTATTCGTGAAATGCAACGCGGTGGACAGGTTTATTACCTTCACAATCGCGTTCATGACATTGAAGAGACAGTGGCATGGTTACAAGACCTTGTTCCTGAAGCCCGGATTGGCTATATTAATGGTCAAATGAGTGAAAATGAACTGGAGACAGTCCTCTATGAGTTTATTCAAGGAAATTATGATGTATTAGTGACTACCTCTATTATTGAAACGGGGGTTGATATCCCGAATGCGAACACCCTCTTTGTTGAAAATGCTGATCGGATGGGGTTAGCACAGCTATATCAGATTCGTGGACGGATTGGCCGTAGTAATCGGGTGGCCTATGCTTACTTTATGTATCAGCCTAATAAGGTCCTAACCGAATTAGGAGAAAAGCGGCTAGCTGCAATTCGTGATTTTACAGAGTTGGGATCTGGATTTAAGATTGCGATGCGGGATCTTGCTATTCGGGGAGCTGGAAACCTCTTGGGAAAACAGCAGCATGGGTTTATCGATTCTGTTGGTTATGACCTATATTCGGCGATGCTTAGTGATGCGGTAGCTAAAAAGCAGGGTAAGAAGCAAACTATTCACTCCGATGCGGAGGTTGAGTTAGGGGTTGAAGCTTACCTACCAACGGATTATATTGCAGATCAACGGCAAAAGATTGAATTATATAAGACAATTCGCCAAGCTAAGACGGATGAAGAAGTTATTGATATTCAAGGTGACTTGATTGATCGGTTTGGTGATTATCCGGCACCTGTTGGGACGCTGTTGCTCGTAAGTCAATTGAAGAATCATGCTGATTTGGCAATGATTGCTGAGATTAAACGGCAACGGGATAATATTAATATTAAGTTTACCGAACGTGCTAGTCGCTTGATTAAAGCCCCCACAATAATTAAAGAGTTAGCTAATACGCGGTTTAAAGCGACGATTGGTGAAGATGATCAGCAACTAACGATTCGGCTGGTTATCCAACCCAAAATGACAACTGATGATTGGCTTCATCAGCTGCTGCAATTTGTAACGGCTTTGGGAAATGTTATGCAAGTCGATGAAAAAGGAGCGGAAAAATGAGATTAGATAAATTTTTGAAAGTATCACGGATTATTAAACGTCGATCAATTGCTAAGGAAATCGCGGATCAAGGACGGATCTTAATTAATGGTCAACCAGCAAAGTCGTCCAGTCGGGTAGCGTTTGGGGATACTTTAACAATTAAGTTTGGTAATAAGACCGAAACAGTTAAGATTAATCGGATTGTTGACACAACAAAAAAGAGTGAAGCAGAAGATATGTATGAAATTGTCGATGAGACTTATGCGGAATCCTTTGACCAACTATAATGTCTTCTGAGATATAAAAAAGTTGATAATTATATAGACATTCTCCGCGGTATCTTGCTATACTTAAAGCGTGATAAGTTAAAATGGAGGGGAATGTCAGATGAAAGGACAATCTGATAGCAAAATTTCACAATTAAATACCCCATATGCCCGCCAGGTTTCGAATCAAAAAACATATAATCGGCATGTGCATAAGCGCCGTTGTCAGCGGATTATTGCCGTTTTTTTGGTTATATTCTTAATCTTTGGAATTCAGATATTTCAGAGTAAACGGACATTAGCGGATATTAATGGTAATATTCGACACGCACAATCACAATTAACAAAACAAAAGCAAAAGAATCAACAACTGCAACGGCAAATTAAGTTGTTGCATAATCCCGAATATATTCAGCAGGTTATCCGTGCTAAGTATAATTACTCTAAGAAGGGCGAGATAATCTATAATTTGAACTAATGATCACAAAATAGGATGTTTTTAGTAGGGTTAGAATATTTTAAATGTTATAATTGAGAATGTAATTGGGTTATTTTTCAGCTTAGTTTTTTATGAGAAGTTTAGTTATTTTCTTACGTTTTCAAGATGAAGTTATGATATACTCAAATACAAAAATATGAGATGGTTCAGGAGGATCTATAGGTTTCATGGCAATTGAAGTTGGAGCAAAGGTTTCAGGTAAAGTTTCAGGAATCACTAATTTTGGTGCATTCGTTGATTTAGATGATAATCAGACAGGGCTAGTACACATCAGTCAAATCTCTGATAAATATATCAAGGATGTTCATGATGTATTGGCTGTCGGGGATGAAGTTACAGCAAAAGTAACACGGATTGGTGATGACGGTAAGATTGCTCTTTCAATCAAGGCCGCAGCTCCTCGTGAACATCAAGATCATCATGAAAATAACCATCATCGTGAAAATAATCACCGGGATTTTCATCACGAACGGAATAACAATTTCCGTGGCCACAATGATAACTTCCGCGGAGGCTTTAGTGGTCGCCACCATAACAGTCACCAACACGAAGACTTTAATGACATGTTAGCTGGCTACTTAAAGGAAAGTGAATCGCGTTTATCTACTTTGAAGCGTCAAACTGATGGTAAGCGTGGTGGCCGTGGTGGTCGACGGAGCTAATATGACGGATTTACAACAAGCATTTGAGCGACACCTAGTAAGGAGTCGCTTTTTTGCTACCCAAGATAAGGTGGTAGTGGCTGTCTCAACCGGGGTCGATTCGATGGCCCTTTTAGATCTCTTGCAGCACTTGCCGTCAAAGAATCGTCCCCAGATTATTGTTGCCCATATGAACCATGAGTTACGAAAACAAAGCCAGCTTGAAGAACGGTTTATTCGGCAATATTGCAAACAAAATAATTTAAAACTCGCAGTTGCGCACTGGCCACAAACTCTTCATCCACAGACCGGGGTCGAAAACGCTGCTCGGCAAGCCCGCTACCATTTTTTTCAGGAAGTGATGGAAGATAACCAAGCAAAAATCCTGCTCACGGCACACCACCAAAATGATCTAGCAGAAACAATGCTGATGAAGATGACTCGTGGGGGTCAATTGAGTCAATTAGTGGGGATACGGGATCGACGCCCATTTGCTTCTGGAACCTTAATTCGGCCACTTTTACCCTTTAGTAAACAACAGCTAAAGAAATATGCTTTACAGCATCATCTTAAGTGGTATGAGGATAAGACAAATAAGGACTTGAACATTCAACGGAATCGATTTCGGCATGCAATAATTCCAATGCTTGAAGAGGAAAATTCCCAGTTGCTTTCCCACCTCGAAAGCTATCATCAACAGTTAACGGATCTTCTTGCCTGGCGTGACCAAGAAGTTGCAGATCAATTAGCAGCATGTGTTGATCAACAAGGAAGGATGATCCTGGCAAGATTAGCGAAAAACAAGGAAATTATTCGAAAAGAAATTTTACGACAATGGTTTAATCAACAAGGAATATATGATATTAAGGACCAGCAACTTGATGAATTGCTGCAGACCTTAGAAAACGAGCAAAAGCCACAGCAAATCATTGGATTGCCGCACCGATATGTTCTTGAGAAATCCTACGCTACTTGTGCGTTAAAAAAATTGGATAATCCGCTTGAGAACCTACAAAAGCCCCAAGATCATGTGATAAAATTGGAACAATGGTATCAAGTAGATTCAATAAAATTAATGGCAGTGTCAGCTGAAAAGTCGTTTTTCAAGGATGAAGAGCAGGTAGTTTCGCAATGGCTTGCTCCTGATCAATTTCCACTGCGGCTACGGCAATGGCGACAAAAAGATCGAATTCGCTTAAAAAATGGCCATCACCAGTTAGTCAAACGGGTTCTAATCGACCAAAAAGTTGCCCGAAAACAGCGTGACCAGCAAATGGTCTTGGTTGATGCGCATGGTGAGGTCGTCTGGGTAGTTAATCGAAAGTGGAGTTGGTTTGAACGGCCAACTGGCTATCAGCAGACATGGCAGCCATGTTTTATTGGAATAAAAAATAAGGAGAAAAAGGTAAATGAATAACGATATTGAGCGTGTCTTATATAGTGAAGAAATGCTTGGCAAACGAATGGACGAATTAGCAACGGACTTAACAAAAGATTATAAGGATAAACGGCCAATTATCATTTCCGTTCTAAGTGGGGCAGTTTTGTTTACTGTTGATATGATCGAACGGCTAGACATCATGGCCCAAATCGACTTTATTGATGTTTCTAGTTATTTTGGTGGCTTAGGTTCGACTGGAAAAGTTAAACTTATTCATGATTTAAAAACAAATGTTAAAGACCGGCATGTTCTAATTATGGAAGATATTGTTGATACTGGTCGTACTTTGAAATACTTGATGGACCTTTTAGCTGACCGGGGAGCAAAGAGTATCAAGGTTTGTTCATTATTAAATAAGCCAGAAGGTCGGAAAGTAGATGTTGACCCTGACTATGTTGGCTTTACGGTTCCTAAAGAATTCTTGGTTGGGTACGGCCTTGATTACAAAGGATTCTACCGAAATTTGCCATATGTTGGAATTTTGAAGCCATCTATATACCAAAATGATTAAAAATGTTAGATAATTAGGATGACGGAAAAATCAATATTAAATGGACGGTATTTTAAAGATATTCTTAATTAACGTCCATTTTTATGGATCCGTAAATATGTAGTATGTATTATTAATAACATTGGCGATAAAACTATTAATTCTTCTGTGAAATTAATGGTCAATATTTGTCAAATATGCTATGATAGTGACTACAATTATAAAATATCGTTGCTGGTAGATAGGAGGTTGTTATGAACAACAATCGTAAAAAAAATAATTTTACTCATAACGTTCTCTTCTATGCCGTGATGTTCTTGTGTATTATGGGAATCGCCTACTTCTTCTTTGGGGGTAATACCTCAACAGGACAAAGTAAGACAGTTTCCCAAAGCGAGTTTATCTCCGAACTGAAGAGTAATAAGGTTAAGAGCGTTCAGCTTCAGCCAAATGGTGGTGTATATAAGGTTACTGGTACTTACCGTAAACCCCAGTCAAATAATGACAATTCCGCCAACAATACTGGTTTTGCTCTTACACCACAACGAAACAATAAGGTAACTCAATTCCAAAGTTCTGTTTTGGAAAGTGACGTAACTATTAGTCAACTTCAAAACTATGCTAACCGTCATAATGTAAAGATTAGTACTCGTGCTGAAGAATCTAATAGTGTCTGGATGAACCTGTTGTTGACTGTCTTGCCATTAGTCATCATGATTTTCTTCTTCTACATGATGATGGGCCAAGCTGGTCAAGGTGGCGGCGGTCGTGGAGTGATGAGCTTTGGTAAGACCAAGGCTAAGCCATCTGATGCTAAGAAAAACAAAGTTCGTTTCTCAGATGTTGCCGGTGAAGAAGAAGAGAAACAAGAATTGGTTGAAATCGTTGAATTCTTGAAGAATCCAAAGAAATTCACTAAGCTTGGTGCTCGTATTCCATCTGGTGTTTTACTGGAGGGGCCTCCAGGTACTGGTAAGACCTTGCTAGCTAAGGCGGTTGCCGGTGAATCAGGGGTACCATTCTTCTCAATCTCTGGTTCTGACTTTGTTGAAATGTTCGTCGGTGTTGGTGCTAGTCGTGTTCGTGACTTGTTTGAGCAAGCTAAAAAAGCTGCTCCAGCAATCATCTTCATTGATGAAATTGATGCTGTTGGTCGACGCCGTGGAAATGGCATGGGCGGCGGTCACGATGAACGTGAACAAACCTTGAACCAATTGTTAGTTGAAATGGATGGTTTCCAAGGTGATGAAGGAATCATCGTCATGGCAGCTACCAACCGTTCTGATGTCTTGGATCCTGCCTTGTTGCGTCCAGGACGTTTTGACCGAAAGATTTTAGTAGGGCGGCCAGATGTTAAGGGTCGTGAAGCCATTTTACGAGTTCATGCTAAGAACAAGCCAATGGCAAGTGATGTTGATTTAAAGGAAATTGCTAAACAGACTCCTGGTTTTGTCGGGGCTGACTTAGCTAACCTATTAAACGAAGCGGCCTTATTAGCTGCGCGACGGAACAAAACTGAAATTGATGCTGCGGACTTAGATGAAGCAGAAGACCGGGTAATTGCTGGACCAGCTAAGCATAACCGTGTCCAATCTGAACAAGAACGAAAGACTGTTGCATACCACGAAGCAGGTCATACCATTGTGGGTCTTGTATTAAATGACGCACGAGTTGTTCATAAGGTTACAATTGTTCCACGTGGGCGCGCAGGTGGATATGCTATCATGCTTCCACGTGAAGATCAGATGTTAATGTCGAAAAAGAATGCGATGGAGCAAATCGCTGGTCTGATGGGTGGACGGGCTGCTGAAGAGCTTGTCTTTAAGTCACAATCTTCAGGAGCTTCGAATGACTTTGAACAAGCAACCCAAATTGCTCGTTCAATGGTTACCCAGTACGGAATGAGTGATAAGATTGGTCCAGTAGAACTGCAAAGTTCTGGTCAGGTCTTTACAGGTCAAGGCTATGACCAATCGCCTTACTCCGAAAAGACTGCTGCTTTAGTTGATGAAGAAGTATGTCGAATCTTAACTGAAGGGCACGAAACTGCCTTACACATTATTGAGACGCACCGTGAACAACATAAGCAAATCGCTGAAGCATTGCTCAAGTACGAAACGCTTGATGAAAAACAAATTCTTAGTCTTTATAAGACTGGAAAAGTTCCTGATAAGGATGTTGCTGCTGAAGACGAAGAGGCACGCGCACGAACCTTTGAAGAATCCAAGCGTGAACTTGAACGATTGGAAAATGAGCGTCACGATGAAGCAAAGGATAATCAAAACGATTTATCCGATACTAAGAGTGACAACTCAAATGATTCACAATCAAGTGATGATTCGGACAATTCTGAAAACAAGTAAACTATTGAAAAGACGGAAGATACAAAACCTGATTGGTAGGTGGTGGTCTTCCGTCTTTTCTTTAGGTTAAATTTTAAGGAGGAAGTTAAAATGAAAACAACAGATTATTTAGTAAAGTCAATGACTAAGGATGGAAAGTTTCGGGCTTATGCTGTAAATGCTACCCAAGTCGTTCAAAAGGCACACGAAATTCATGATACATGGAGTGCTTCTTCTGCTGCTCTTGGTCGAACGTTAATTGGAACGATTCTTTTGGCTACTTCTAGCTTACAAGGAGAAGCAGGAATGACGGTTAAGATTCAAGGGAATGGTCCGGTTGGCTTTATTATTGCGGATGGAACTGCTGAAGGAACGGTAAAAGGCTACATGGGTAATCCACATGTTTCTTTACCAGCAAATGATAAGGGAAAGATTGACGTTGCAAAGGCAATTGGTAATCAAGGGACCCTTTCTGTAACCAAGATGGCTCCTGGCGACAAGACACCTTATACTGGCGAAGTAAATTTAGTTTCTGGTGAACTTGGTGATGACTTTACTTACTACCTTGCTCAATCTGAACAAATTCCTTCAGCGGTTGGTCTTTCAGTATTCGTTAACCCTGATGAAAATATTGACGTTGCTGGTGGCTTCATGATTCAAGTAATGCCTGGTGCTAGCGATGAAGAAATTAGCAAACTTGAAAAGACATTGAAGGGCTTGCCATTGGTATCACAGATGTTACGTGATGGTGATACGCCAGAAGATATTTTGAAGAAGATTTTTGGCGAGGACTTAAAGATCCTTGAAACAATGCCAGTTCGTTATGCATGTGATTGCTCGAAAGAACGTTTTGCCCATGCCCTTGCAAGTATTTCTAAAGACGATATGAAGAAGTTGATTGATGAGGACCACCATGCGGAAGCTGTTTGCCAATTCTGCGGGAAGAAGTACGAATTTAACGAAGACGAATTAAAGAAGATCTATGCGGAAATGACTGCGAATGATGATAAAAAATCAACCCTAAATTTCAAGAATAAGTTAGCCACTGGACTCAAATAAATAATACTGACCAATTGATTATTGGTTGATGGAGCTGTGATATCTCTTGGTAGAAGGCCTTACGATAGATATCCATTGACGAATGTCCATTAAACATAGCTCGTGGATAGTGATTCATCCAATCATTAGTCGCTATGATCTGAGCACTACTATAGTTATTTATAGCTTCACCTTTGGTAATCTCCTTGCGGAGAAACCGGTTATTGATCTCATTGGATCCACGTTCCCAAGGGGAATACGGATCAGCATAGAAAACATGATCGTGAACTTGTGTTAACTCACTAAATTCTGAACCGTTGTCAGAGGTTATTGTCTTAAAGATGCGATAGTAAGCATCTGTGCCCATTTTCTGGCGTAAATTTATAAAGAACTGATTTACTGCATGCGCAGTTTTACCAGCAATTTTACTCGTGATATTAACTCGTGAAAGGCGATCAGTCATTACTAGTACAACACTGTCATTACCGTTTTTCTGTCCCTGAACTGTATCTAGTTCCCAATGGCCAATTTCGGACCGTTGGTCCGCAGTTTGAGGTCGTTGAGCAATATTAGGCCCTAAGCACCTTTTAGCTTGCGGATGAGTTCGATGATGCTTACGTTTAGGTTTTTCAAAGAGGTCTAAATTGGACGTACGAAGCACACCCTCATTAATCCATTGATATAAAGTTACAACCGACTTTGGGATCAGGGTGCCATCATTCATTAAATCTCGAGCCTTATAAATAACCGCTTGTGGGGAGTAATGGTGGTCGTCAAACTCACCAAGCATTAGCTGATCAGCTAATCGTAAAAATTGCTTTGAAGAATAATATAAGCGACGACGACCAGAATGGCGGTGATGTTCAAGATATGTGGCCTGACCAGCTTCATAACTATAGATGTAGTAAGAATATTCGTAAATCTTACCATTAGATTTTTGACGACGAAGTTGGCGGACCGTACCACGGTTGAGCTCGTTATTAATTGTTTGATGATTAACTCCTAATTGGCGACCAATTGCGCGATTGGAAAGTCCTTGCGACTTTAAAGTCGCAATCATCACACGTTCTTCTTTAGTAAGATGAGCATTCTTTTTATGAGTAGTCAATAAACTAGTAGACATGGTATCATTTAAGTGCGTCATTTGACGGACATCCTTTCATATAGGTTTGGTTCACTTAATATGATACCTGATGTCACGCCGAATGGCGTTTTTTATTTACCACCAACTGGGTGGCTAACTTCATTCTATAATCCACCATAAAAAATCAACAGATGAAAAGTAATTTTTGGTGCTAAGCGCGTTGATATGCTATGATAGTTGAGTTATCGGACAATTAAAAATGAAACTGGATGGCCAGCACAGTTTCTTAAGCAGTAATGAGGTGAAAAAATGAAGTGGAAGATCGGTAACGTTGAAATTCCTAATCAAGTTGTTGTTGCACCAATGGCCGGAGTAACCAATTCCGCCTTTCGGGTTATCTGTAAAAGATTTGGTGCTGGCTACGTTGTCTGTGAAATGATCTCAGACCGTGGCATTATGTACCATAATCAACGCACTTTGGATATGATGGATGTCGACCCTGAAGAACATCCGATGGGAATTCAAATTTTCGGTGGAACCAAAGAGACATTAGTTGAGGCTGCTAAGTATGTGGATCAACATACAGCAGCTGACGTGATTGATATAAATATGGGGTGTCCTGTTAATAAGGTTGTAAAAACTGACGCGGGTGCACGATGGTTACTGGATCCTAATAAAGTCTATGAAATGGTGTCATATGTTACTGATGCTGTTAAGAAGCCAGTTACCGTTAAGATGCGAACCGGTTGGGATGACAAGCATATTTTAGCTGTGGAAAATGCTCTAGCAGCTGAACGGGCAGGAGCTAGCGCGATTGCGATGCATGGTCGAACTCGAAAACAAATGTATACGGGACAAGCAGATTGGAATATACTAAAAGAAGTAGCGAGTCAATTGAAAATTCCGTTCATGGCTAATGGTGATGTGAAGACACCAGAAGATGCTAAGAAGATTCTTGATATGACTGGCGCAACTGCCGCAATGATCGGTCGGGCAGCGATGGGTAACCCATGGATGCTAAAGCGGACTGAACATTACTTAGAGACTGGTGAGCTGCTCCCAGAAGCAACTCCAGAACAAAAAATTGAAATGGCTAAAGATCACCTTAATCGTTTAGTTGATTTAAAGGGTGAATATGTTGGTGTTCGTGAGTTCCGTGGGTTATCGACGTACTATATCAAGGGTATTCCGCGTGCTGCCCGGACTAAAGTAGCGTTAGTCGAGGCAGAAACACTTGATGAAATGAACGATATTTTTGACCGCTTTGCTGAACAAACTGCAGAACGGGCTGCAAAAAGACAGCAAGCCTAATTACGAGGAGGAGAACTTAAGTGTCACAAGAACTAGATCAAATGCGCGTTCGGCGTGAAAAAATGGAAGAGTTAAAAGAAGCGGGGATTGAACCATTTGGCCGCCGCTTCAAACGAGACCATCTTGCCCAAGACTTGCATGATAAGTTTGATCAATACGATAAAGAAGAATTAAACGAGATGGGCGCCAAAGTAATTATTGCGGGTCGAA
Organism: Limosilactobacillus reuteri; assembly: GCF_034259105.1. NCBI lineage: Bacteria > Bacillati > Bacillota > Bacilli > Lactobacillales > Lactobacillaceae > Limosilactobacillus > Limosilactobacillus reuteri. The sequence goes on from NZ_CP139478.1 coordinate 316,444, forward strand.
TGACAAGAAAGCGGAGTAGTGGTAAGGCTGGTTTCGCTGATTTTGTTGATCGGACTGGTAAGATTCAAGTTTACGCTCGTAAGGATATGGTAGGGGATGAACCTTACCATGTTTTCAAGCGGTCAGATATTGGTGACTTCCTTGGAATTGAAGGGGATGTTATCAAGACAGATACAGGTGAATTAACTGTTCGTGCACATAAAATTACCTTCTTGTCAAAAGCATTGCGTCCACTTCCTAATAAGTGGGATGGGGTTACTGATCCTGAAACTATCTATCGTCAGCGCTACCTTGATTTAATTTCTAACCCAGAAAGCTTCAAGCGTTTCCACCAACGGACAGCGATCATTAAGGCCGTCCGGAAGTACATGGATGATAATGGCTTTACAGAGGTTGAAACCCCAATTTTGAACACCCAAGCTGGTGGTGCTAATGCGCGTCCATTTATCACTCACCATAATGCGCTTGATATTGATATGTACTTGCGGATTGCTACCGAATTGTACCTTAAGCGGTTAATCGTTGGTGGCTTTGAACGGGTATACGAATTGGGCCGGATTTTCCGAAATGAAGGGATGGACCCTCACCATAACCCTGAATTTACAACAATGGAAACTTATGCTGCTTACTTTGACTTCCAAGATGTTATGGATGAAACAGAAGGAATCGTTAAGGCAGCCGCTAAAGTTGTTTCAGATGATGGAAAGATTACTTACCAAGGACATGAGATCGACCTTGGAGGAAACTTTAAACGGATCACGATGGTGGATGCCGTTAAGGAAAAGACTGGCATTGACTTCAGCGATGAATCAATGACGGACGAAGATGCTAAGAAGTTAGCCGATGAACACAGGGTTGAATATAAGCCTTACTGGACAAAGGGCCATATCTTGAATGCATTCTTTGAAGAGTTCGTTGAGGATACGCTTATTCAACCAACTTTTGTCTATGAATTCCCTGTCGAAGTTTCACCATTAGCAAAGCGGAATGCTGATAATCCTGCGATGACTGATCGCTTCGAATTGTATGTTGATGGTAGCGAATTGGCAAATGCCTTTAGTGAATTAAACGATCCAATTGACCAGAAGGAACGTTTTGAAATGCAAGCAAAGGAAAAAGCTAATGGTAATGATGAAGCTGAACCAGTCGACTTGGATTACGTTCAAGCCCTCGAATACGGGATGCCGCCTACTGGGGGACTTGGTATTGGAATCGATCGGCTTGTAATGCTCCTTACTGATGCTAAATCTATTCGGGATGTTATTCTCTTCCCAACAATGCGTCCAGAAAAGGAAACTAAGAACGATTCCAAGAAAAAGAAGAATAAGAAGAAGTAAGCTAAATGGTTGCTAATAGCCTTTGTAAGTGATTCAGAATAGAATTTACCATTAAAAAGTAAATGCGATTGAGGGTATGTATACCCCAAATACACCATTTTTAGAGGATTAATATAAGAAGAGTCCAACACAAAAACTTTAAGAACCCGTATCTGATTTACTCAGGTACGGGTTCTTTTTTAGTGCGCCCGGCATGGGTATTAGCTAGGTGGTGAAAGTCCGCTATGGGCCGTAGTAGTCGGAACCATGAGCTGAGGACAAGGGTGTCCACCGTGAGGTGGAATCTGAAGGAAGTCTAAGGCAAAGTACTGCATCGATGAACAAGAAGTAGCTATAAGGCTGGAATTAACTGGATAAGGCTGCTAGACAAGTTGAAGTCCAATACTACTCGAAGTTGGTCTCAGTAAAGCTAACGATGACATGGTACGAAAGCTAATATTCTTACCCGGGGAGATCTGGCCTACACGTTTCCGACAAGAGGAATAAGTTTAATTTCCACAGAAACAAGCGGTGCAGTGATGCAGTGTTGAGTAAGCCAGAAGTCAGCCGAGGTCATAGTAGTTTGAATAATCAGATGAAGGACTGAACGACAATAACTTGTAACTTATATCGGAGGTGTAATCAGGTGCGACAATCGCAGAAAACAGAACAACAAGCTGACCGCTTGTCGAGGATAGGTTTGGAAAACCGAAAGTACACAAGGGCGCGTAGTACCGGTTATGGTGAAGGTAAAGGTATGAGTGTCACTATCCAAGACCTGGTCTTGGATCGCAATAACCTTAATCAGGCTTATTTGCGAGTTAAGAGAAATAAAGGAGCAGCAGGCGTTGACGATATGACAGTCAATGACCTTCTGCCATATCTCAGAGAAAATAAGACGGAACTGATCGCTAGTTTGCGTGAGGGCAAGTATAAACCAGCTCCAGTCAAACGGGTAGAAATTCCGAAGCCTAATGGTGGAGTAAGAAGACTTGGAATACCAACGGTGGTGGACCGAATGGTTCAACAAGCTGTAGCCCAAATTCTTACGCCTATCTTTGAGCGTATTTTCTCTGATAATAGCTTTGGCTTCCGTCCCCACCGTGGGGCCCATGACGCTATTTCAAAAGTAGTAGATCTTTATAATCAAGGTTATCGAAGAGTTGTCGACTTAGACCTAAAAGCCTATTTTGATAACGTTAATCATGACTTGATGATTAAGTATCTCCAACAATATATTGATGACCCATGGACACTAAGACTCATTCGTAAGTTTCTAACTAGCGGAGTCTTAGACCATGGGCTTTTCGCTAAGAGTGAAAAAGGAACCCCACAAGGAGGGCCATTGTCACCACTACTGGCGAACATCTATCTAAATGAGTTGGACGAAGAGTTGACTAGACGTGGTCACCACTTTGTGCGCTATGCGGATGATTGTAACATCTATGTTAAAAGTCAACGAGCCGGAGAACGAGTAATGCGAAGCATTACCCAGTTTCTAGAAAAGCGCTTGAAAGTTAAAGTGAACCCAGATAAAACCAAAGTCGGTAGCCCGCTACGGTTGAAGTTTCTTGGCTTTTCGTTGGGTGTAGACCACAATGGGGCCTACGCCCGTCCAGCTAAGCAATCGCAACAACGAGTAAAGAAAGCACTGAAGTTATTAACTAAACGTAATCGTGGAATATCTCTGACAAGAATGTTTGAAGAAATTCATCGAAAAATGCGTGGGTGGCTTCAGTACTACTCAATTGGGAAACTAACTAACTTTATTCAACGCCTTGACAAGTGGTTGAGGGTCCGAATAAGGCAGTATATTTGGAAGCAATGGAAAAAGTTTAAAACTAAGGTAACTAACTTACAGAAGTTGGGGCTGCCCCAGCATGATGCATATGTCTTCGCTAGTACCCGAAAGGGCTACTGGCGAACTGCACATAGTAAGACCTTGAGCTATTCTCTAACTAATAGAAAACTGGAACAACTCGGACTTATGAATATGTCCAAGACGCTCCAGTCAATTCAATGTGATTAAGTTGTCGAACCGCCGTATACGGAACCGTACGTACGGTGGTGTGAGAGGTCGATAATTGAACTAATCAATTATCTCCTACTCGATTGTTAATATGGCAGATTGTAAAATTTAAGTTGAACATTTAAGTGGACAGAAAAACCCATCAAGGTCTTTAATGGTGTTACCACACAATCCATTAGAAAGAAGGACCTTGATGAGCACCACTATTTTATCATTCCAGAACCGTGTTGTCATTGAAACGCTTCATAATGAAGGACGTTCCTTGCGATACATCGCTAACTACTTAGGCTTTAGTAAGACCACCATCTTTAACGAACTTCACCGGCTAAATAGTGGGTATCAAGCTGAACTAGCGCAAACTGACTTTGAACGCAAGGTTAGTCAACGGGGGCGGAAGTCTTCACTCACTAAAAGCCTTAAGCACTTGATTGAGGAAAAGATTCAAGTCCAGAAGTGGTCCCCTGAACAAGTTGCCCATGTAGTTGGGATTGCCTACAAGACGGTCTATAACTGGATTGATCAAGGATGGCTTGATGTACAGTTACCCGATTTGCCTGATCATGGAATTCGTCGTCATCGTGCTAAAGAAAAGCGTGGTACGTTCAGTCACGGCCGCTCCATTGAGGAGCGTCCTCATAAAGTCGAAACTCGCCAAGAATTCGGCCACTTTGAAGCTGATACCGTACTTTCTGGCAAACGTAAAGGTCAAGCTGTGGCGACTTTTGTGGAGCGTAAGAGTCGCCTGACAATTGTTAAACGGCTCCATGGTCGCGACAGTCAGTCCATGACTCAAGCCGTACTTGAACTAGCTAGTCAACTTCAAGACAAGCTCAAGACGCTTACCGTGGATCATGGGAAAGAGTTCGCTAACTATCAGGCAATTGAACAGCTAACGGGTACTCAGGTTTACTTTGCCCATGCCTATTCACCGCACGAACGCGGTAGTAATGAGAACCGTAATCGAGTTTTGCAACGGTTTATTCCCAAGGGACAAGCCATTGAAGAGCTGAGCGATCGCCAGCTGGTTCAAATCAATTGGTATCTGAATTCCCGACCACTTAAATGTCTTAACTGGCACACACCAATCGAGATCTTCTTGATTAATCTACGTCACTAAATTCGTTCAAGTTATTTCTTGCAATCTGCCATATTGAAAAAATCTAATTATTATTTTGGGCTGGTGATGGTTTATTATAGCCATAAGCTCCAGTGACTGAAACAGTAGTATTTGGATTAAGACTTGGATCAGCAGCTCCTGGTAGGTGAAACTCACTATTAGCTGGCGGAGTTACTGCTATTTCTGTTGAGGGAGATAATTGGGGAATCCAATCATAAGGAATCCGATAAGCCCGATAAATTAGATGATCAGCAATATATGGATAAATATATTCCCAAACTATTTCGTGACTTGGCGTAACCTCTAAGAAACGTCCACCGGCACCTTCGTCAATTAATGTATTTTCATTTGGAAGTCGTTGGACGCTACCTTCTAATGGAGAGTAGAAGTAATTAGCGTGGGCTGCTGCTTTATAGCCCATATCCTTTGCAGAGAAGCTCCATTTCTTTTCTAAAGTAATTGGGTTAAATTCAATAACTTCTGATCCATCAATGCGTGTTGTTCTCATTCCAGTTGAGGAGGTTTGATTAGGTGCACCATAGCCGGCCCAGCCTCCATTATCAAGAGCAAGAATATTTCCTGCGCCAGGTAAACCTTTAGGAATTAAATGTACATTATGCATCCCTACTAAGGGTCCTAAATTACGTAAAGTAAAACTCTTAGTAAAGTCGGGACCTAATAACCAAACGATTTTCCCGGTATCGTGGTCAACAATCCAGCTCATCATTGCTTCACGTGAACCCATTAGAATGTTATTCGGTTTAAATCGCTGGTCACCCTGATCAAACCAATTATTTGGTCCAAGGTAGCTAGCATAATTAATATGAAATACATCCCCTTCTTTACTAGCAGATTGAAAGTTAGGGTTCTTAAAGATTGCATTTTTTTGTTCATCGGTTAATGGAAAATCATTAAAATGATCTAATGTACTCCAAGACCAAAGCTTGTTGCCATTGCGGTCAATTTCTAATAAGACATGGTCAAGAAGAGGATAGGGTGATATCGAGCCAATTTTTCGATCATGGTGAGTAAGAAGTAAAACTTGTTTAAAGTCATCTTTTGTTTCTTGTCCAGGTACAAAATACCCTTACAGGATTTCCCTCAAGCTGATAATCGTGGTGCACTCTTGCAACCCATGTTTTGCCGATGCCTTGATCGATAACTTCTTCATTGTGGGTAAATGACCATCGAATGTTACCATTCCAATCAATTTCGGTTAAATCTGCATAGTCTTGATAAGCGTCACTGCTTTTTCGACAGCGTAAAGAGCCAAAAACCTGACCACCTTTAATCATTTTATTAGGGAAGCCTTGTAGATCTTTCCATTCATGAACAATTTTTCCGTTCATATCGATTAAGATTGTACCTTCATTTTTAGCGTTGAATAATGTATAGCCCGACCAAGTTTTACTAGGTTTGAAGTTAGTAACTCCGGTTGGAAATATTGATTGTCCCATTTTCCCACTCCTTTGATTGTTCAAAACTTAGAAAGTGGTAAGTGCAAGTTAGAGAGACTTTTTACTGCTGTGATGATGGCAGGTTCTGTGGTGTCTAGACCAGTGATAACAAAATAATCTAGTGCTTTTAGTAGGATCTGTTCTTAACACTTCCCAGATATCGCTTACATTATTGATCAAATAAATATTATAATCAATAATTTTGCAGAGCTAAGAATTACCAATTACTTTAAAATTGGCATATCGTAGTAAATATTAATAGCACTCAAACTGGAAGCCAAGAACTGCGGTAATTAACCAGGATTTTTGAGTTTATTTTAGAAAATCAGAAAAGATAATTTCATGGGGTTAAGTTAGATATAGTAGAAGGAATTTTTTGGAAAAAGTTAGTGATGCAAATTCCGTGAGTTTTTACTAAATTAAAGATTATTTACCAATTATTCCTGCTTTAATACATACAATTAAATTTGGTGAAAAGCAGAAAGTTCGGTTATTTTAAATAATGAAAAAAGTTAAAAAAGGTGTTGACGAAAGGATGAAATCCATGTATAGTAGTTATCGTTGTCAAAACAGTTAAGTGCTGTTAAGTTGATTCAACAAAAAAAGTTAAAAATAATTGTTGACATCGACTTGGTAACATGATATATTAATAAAGTTGCTGATTGAGTTATCGATCAAAAGAAATTTAAAAATAATTAAAAATTCTTCTTGACAAGTTGATCTGATACATGTTATAATAAACACGTTGATTGGCTGCTTGATTAGCCAACAGGTAGACCTTTGAAAACTGAACAAAGTTTCGACGAATCAAATGTGTAGGGTCTTCAATCACGATGTGATTTGAAGCAAAACATTTGCGAAGTCAATTCGCTTAATAACAAAGATAATTGAGAGCTATTCAAGTTCTTATATATTTTATATGAGAGTTTGATCCTGGCTCAGGATGAACGCCGGCGGTGTGCCTAATACATGCAAGTCGTACGCACTGGCCCAACTGATTGATGGTGCTTGCACCTAATTGACGATGGATCACCAGTGAGTGGCGGACGGGTGAGTAACACGTAGGTAACCTGCCCCGGAGCGGGGGATAACATTTGGAAACAGATGCTAATACCGCATAACAACAAAAGCCACATGGCTTTTGTTTGAAAGATGGCTTTGGCTATCACTCTGGGATGGACCTGCGGTGCATTAGCTAGTTGGTAAGGTAACGGCTTACCAAGGCGATGATGCATAGCCGAGTTGAGAGACTGATCGGCCACAATGGAACTGAGACACGGTCCATACTCCTACGGGAGGCAGCAGTAGGGAATCTTCCACAATGGGCGCAAGCCTGATGGAGCAACACCGCGTGAGTGAAGAAGGGTTTCGGCTCGTAAAGCTCTGTTGTTGGAGAAGAACGTGCGTGAGAGTAACTGTTCACGCAGTGACGGTATCCAACCAGAAAGTCACGGCTAACTACGTGCCAGCAGCCGCGGTAATACGTAGGTGGCAAGCGTTATCCGGATTTATTGGGCGTAAAGCGAGCGCAGGCGGTTGCTTAGGTCTGATGTGAAAGCCTTCGGCTTAACCGAAGAAGTGCATCGGAAACCGGGCGACTTGAGTGCAGAAGAGGACAGTGGAACTCCATGTGTAGCGGTGGAATGCGTAGATATATGGAAGAACACCAGTGGCGAAGGCGGCTGTCTGGTCTGCAACTGACGCTGAGGCTCGAAAGCATGGGTAGCGAACAGGATTAGATACCCTGGTAGTCCATGCCGTAAACGATGAGTGCTAGGTGTTGGAGGGTTTCCGCCCTTCAGTGCCGGAGCTAACGCATTAAGCACTCCGCCTGGGGAGTACGACCGCAAGGTTGAAACTCAAAGGAATTGACGGGGGCCCGCACAAGCGGTGGAGCATGTGGTTTAATTCGAAGCTACGCGAAGAACCTTACCAGGTCTTGACATCTTGCGCTAACCTTAGAGATAAGGCGTTCCCTTCGGGGACGCAATGACAGGTGGTGCATGGTCGTCGTCAGCTCGTGTCGTGAGATGTTGGGTTAAGTCCCGCAACGAGCGCAACCCTTGTTACTAGTTGCCAGCATTAAGTTGGGCACTCTAGTGAGACTGCCGGTGACAAACCGGAGGAAGGTGGGGACGACGTCAGATCATCATGCCCCTTATGACCTGGGCTACACACGTGCTACAATGGACGGTACAACGAGTCGCAAGCTCGCGAGAGTAAGCTAATCTCTTAAAGCCGTTCTCAGTTCGGACTGTAGGCTGCAACTCGCCTACACGAAGTCGGAATCGCTAGTAATCGCGGATCAGCATGCCGCGGTGAATACGTTCCCGGGCCTTGTACACACCGCCCGTCACACCATGGGAGTTTGTAACGCCCAAAGTCGGTGGCCTAACCTTTATGGAGGGAGCCGCCTAAGGCGGGACAGATGACTGGGGTGAAGTCGTAACAAGGTAGCCGTAGGAGAACCTGCGGCTGGATCACCTCCTTTCTAAGGAATAAAACGGAACCTACACATCGAAGAAACTTTGTTTAGTTTTGAGGGGTTTACCCTCAGAGCTTGTACTTTGAAAACTAAATACTATCTAATTTCTTTATTAACAAAACAATAAGCCGAGAACACCGCGTTATTTGAGTT
>NZ_CP139478.1:700000-715000 GCF_034259105.1 Limosilactobacillus reuteri
TCATAACCCGGAGGTCGTTGGTTCAAATCCAGCCCCCGCAATTTTGGTCCGTTGGTCTAGTTGGTTTAGGACGCATCCCTGTCACGGATGAGATCACGAGTTCGAGTCTCGTACGGACCGTATTAATTAGTGATAGATAAAAACTTCCTACGTATAGGTAGGGAGTTTTTTTAGGCTCTACGTCAAGTAGTGTTGATACGCAAATATGAATTTTCGCCAATTAAATTGGTCTAGTTAGAATCGTCATTCGTGGCGGTTCTTTTTAGTTAGTTTGAATTTGGTGGCCAATAATTAAATAAATCCGCGTTTTAAATGCCGTAAAGTAACGATAACCACAGGCAACTCGTTTGATAGTTTTAATTCGATTATTAATCCCTTCGGTTCGACCATTTGAGAACTTCGTCTCAAAGCCACGCTTAATTCCCTTTTTATAGCGTGCTAAAACTTGACAACGGCGGATTGTATAATGGCTGACACTGTCTGGCCGGAGTTTAAGTAATTGAAAGAAAGTTGTAAAATCACGTTGATTGTAAGCACGCTTCAAGGATTGAATAAAATTATAGGTGGCTCTTAACTCTTGGTCATACGCTAACATTAAGTCTAAGATCATAATGGAATTAACAACGCGATTAAAATAACGTCCTTCGTAATAAACTTTTGTACTTAAATTTTCCCGATCTTGAAGAAATAGCCGCCGATAACGTTTAAGGCGCCGAGCTTGTTTCTGCTCCGCAGAATCACCTTTTCGCAAACGATTGAAGACATGAATTTGCACATGATTCATCGTATCATTAAGGTGTTTGGCAATATGAAAGCGATCATAGATGATTTGAGCACAAGGAAAAACGGTTTTAACTAGTTGATCATAAGCAGCGTTCATATCCATTACCAGATATTTTACCCGGCAACGGGCAGCACGTGTAAACTGTTGATAATGCTTAAATAAACTACGTAATCGCCGATCTTCAAGGAGTTCAAATAAGCAACTCCGATCACCATCAACGGCGATGAAACTCATCTTACCTTTAGCGCTCCGCATTGATTTAAATTCATCAATACATAGTGTTTCCGGTAGATAGTTTAAATTCGGCTTGTATTGATCAGCGAGGTCCAAAAGGACCCGCTGGACCGAAGCTTCACTGATAAACAAATCATGGGCAATATCTTTAATTGTTTGAATTCGCGTTAACCGAAGAATAATTTTACGCCTTAAATCACGACTAATTGTTCGTTGCTTTTCAAAAAGATAACTAGTCGCATTAAATGTTGTATGGCAGTCAGGACATTGAAAACGTTGAGTATTAACAAGCAATATTAATGGTTGAGCCCTAAATTGTCCATATTTGTATTTAGCTTGATAAAAACCATATTTTAAGATTTGTCCACGATTAATAACGCCACAATTGGGACAAGCACGCGGGATATAAGAAAGGGTACAGGATATTTGTGCCACCCGAACGTTTTTAATTGATTTATATTTAAGCCAATGATGAGGAAAATTTAAATGAGGGTCTGTTAAATCGAGGAGAGTCCTTGTATCATTATCCATGGAGGTTACCTTCTTTACTATGTGATTTGGCGATTTCATTGTATCAGAGGGCATGCCTCTTTTTTAGTCCCGAAATGTCAATTTAAGTTAGAAAGAAAATAGTTGCTCATCAGTGACGTAAGACATGAATACTTCATATGGAGTTCGATAGCCTAGTGATTTACGGGGCAGGTTATTTCGCTTACTCATCAGTTGGGTTACCAATTCATCAGGAAGATTGCGGAAATCTAGCTGTTTCGTTAAGCCATCCCGGCGTAAAAGACCGTTGTTGTTTTCGTTCAGCCCTCGTTGATTGGGAGCACCAACCTCGGCAAAGTAAGTGTGAAGGTCAAATTGATTGGCAATCTCGCGCCAGCCGGCGAATTCTTTTCCGTTGTCAAAGGTAATCGATTTGAAGAAGTGCCGCGGGAATTTCCGAAGCCACTGACTTAAGTGTTGGTTAATCGCATTAGCCGTCTTTTCGTGCACATTGAGTACAATTTCGACCTTCGATTGGCGTTCGGTCAGGGTCATTACCGCCCCTTGGTGCTTTTTGCCTTGGACGGTATCAGCTTCAAGGTGCCCAAATTCAGTGGCATAGTGCGGAAAGTCCTTGGCACGCTCGTGAATACTTCGCCCCAATTGGCCAGCCTTCCCACGGCGCTCGACATAGCCATTCGGGTGCCGCTTACCTCGCATCGGCAAGGAACGGACATCGAAGCCGAACTGGCCACGTTCAAACATCCGGTAAAGAGTTCGCCGGTTACAACTAATTGGGCGCTCAGCGCGCCCAATAATGGTATCAGGCGTCCACCTCTGGGCAATTTTGTCGTTGATATAAGTGAGTTCAGCCAGTGACAACTGAGTACGTTTTCGGCCACAACGTTGCTTATTGCGCATATAGTGATCTTGATAATCAGCAATTGAGGCACCGGTTTCCAGGTAACGATAAACGCGATAAACGGTTTCGGCGCAACGTTTGATCATTTGGGCCACTCGGTACGCTTTAAGCTTTTGCACGAAAGAATGGGCGATGATTGTCAGCTCGTTTGTGGTAAGATGGGTGTAAGTCATTTGTGGTTTCCTTTCTTTTGTTTAGGGGTATTCAAAAGTCTACCACAAATGGCTTTTCTATTTTTCTAACTTAATTTTACAAACGGCGAGTTTAAAAACAAAAAATCTGGTATTGGTATAGAAAGTGATATTTCTATATCAACACCAGATATTGTAGAGCCTTTTTTTATTGGCCAAAGTAAACAGTTAATAAAAATACAGATCAAAAAACAGGACCATGAATTATCGAAAATGATAATTCATGGTCCTGTCGTAGGTATCAGTTAAATACCATTGGCAAATGCCCTTATATTATTCTACTTATTAAAAAATGGGTTTGTAAATTTCATCATAGTAACTATTGTCTGACCCCATACTAGTGAAGTTCTTTAAGGATGTAAAAGTTTCGCTTTCCTTCCATGCAGTTAAAGCTTCAAAATCAGCCCAAGCAGTTAGTAAAACTAAAGTAGTAGCTTCCGCTTTATTATCAACGCTAAGCATATAACCACCATTCATGTCAGCTGGTTCAGTTAATACCTTTTGAAGTGTATTATAAAGTAGCTTTTGACGGTCACCGTTTACTTGAAATGATTGGTAGTAAAACATTCCATTTAATTGAGCATCTAGCGTTGAATCAAGAGTTGTTAATTTTACTGGTGATTGAAAAATAGTATCTTTTCCAGAAAGGTCAAATAATGCTAATTTTCTTGTGTGAGTAGTTGCCTGCATTAATTTAAAATGACGTTCGGGATATTTATCAATGATTGATTGTAAAATTTGTCGTGAACCAAATGTTAAGCTAATTTTTGTTAACATATTAATTCCTCCTCAGAAGTTAGTAGTCATACTTATTATAGTACAACTTAATGTAAAATAATTAAATTGTAAATTTTATCTACTTTATTTTTGATAAGACATAAATGGAAAATATAATAGCAATAGAACTTACAAAAAGTCAATAATTTTTGTTATATATCTTTAATATTAATTGAATAGGGAGTATAATAAACAATGTATTAATAAATGTTCTAGTTTAACTTAATAAAGGAGGCCACTAAACAAAATGGTTACACTATATACGTCTCCAAGTTGCACGTCTTGTCGTAAAGCATGTGCCTGGCTAAAAGAACATGATATTGCTTTTAAGGAACGGAATATTTTTTCTGAACCATTGTCTCTAAATGAAATTAAGAATATTTTACGGATGACTGAAGATGGTACTGAAGACATTATTTCAAAGCGGTCTAAAGCTTACCAAAAGTTGAGCGTAGATCTTAATGACTTGTCAATGAAGGCTCTATTTAAGTTAATTAGTAAAAATCCAGGATTGTTACGACGTCCGATTATTATTGATGATAAACGGCTTCAAGTTGGTTACAACGAAGATGAAATTCGTCGCTTCTTACCTCGAAAGGTTCGTGAACTTGAACTAGTAGAAGCTCAAGAAAAAGCAAATATGATTTAACTGATAGAATATGGAAAGTGATATGCTTTCCTTTTTTTATTCTTTTAACCGAGTAACTTTACTTTTAAGCGAAAATCCTTACAATAGAAGTAACATCTAGTTTTGGTAAAAGGAGGTGCTGCTCAATGGAGATGGAACGCATTAATGAAAATACTATTCGCGTTTTGGTAGATAATGATGATTTATCTGATCGGGGTATCACTATTCTAGACTTACTTGGCGATCATCAGCAAATTGAGGATTTCTTTTATAGTATCCTGAAAGAAGTAGATACTGATCACCAATTCCAAAACAACGATGCGGTTACTTTTCAGGTGATGCCCACTAATAATGGCTTAGAGTTATTTATTAGTAAAAATGATTCTAATTTTGCTGGGAATGAACAGCATGGACCAATTAATGACCAGGTGTCCAAATATATTAAGCAACATTTGATTCAAAAAAATAGTCCGGATCAAGATCAAAGGAAAACAGCGATTAATGATTCAGAGGATAATGAGATTCAACATACTAACTGGCAAGTAATTACATTTGATTCTTTTGAAGATTTGATTGATTTTGCGAAAATTGCTGAGAGTGATGATGTTTCATCATATTTATATAAATACAATGATTTGTATTATTTAGCAATTGCTTATTCTGATTCTATTTTGAACAGTAATGATGTTAAAGATCAACTTGCTCTTGCTTATGAATATGGAAACCCCACGGCAACAACGGTTGATTTTCTAAGTGAACATGGAAAGAAAATAATGTCAGTATCTGCCTTGCATTTAATTCGACACTATTTTGAATAAGCTGCGTTTGAGTTCATACTCAACGTAGCTTTTTTTCGTGCAAAATTGATTAATTTCCGTATATAAATATATAGGGGGATTAAATGTTAATTGCAGTTCATAACGATCAATTAGTGTTAGCTGAAAATGCAAAAAGCGATATGGCGTATTATTGTCCAGGATGCGGGCAGGGAGTGATCTTACGACGAGGAAAGCATAAGATTACTCATTATGCCCATAAGAAGGGAAATGACTGTGGCTTTAGCGAGGGTGAAACATTAGAACATTTAAAAGGAAAAAAGCAGATTTATCAATGGGCACAAAAGCATCATTGGAATCCGCAATTAGAAGTCTATTTTCCAACAATTGCTCAGCGGCCAGATATTCTTTTAGAAATTAATGGGCATACTGTAGCAGTTGAATTTCAATGTAGTCCCTTGAGCCTTGAAAAGTTATTAGCACGTAATGAGGGGTATCGCCAGTTAAAAATTCCGGTTTGGTGGATATTAGGATCACCTTATTTGCGTAACTTGAGAAATAAAAAAATCGTTCAGTTTACGCAAATTTTTAGAAAACAGTTTGTTCTCTTATTTTGGGATGTGAAAAGGGCGCAATTAGTTATTAATCAGAAATACTGGCGTTGCTCCTATAGCCGGTTAAAGTATGATAAAAAGACTATTTTAATGGAGCAGATTGAAATGTTGAAGAAGAAACAGTATCATTTTCCAAGTAAAGAAATAAGAGAACTATCATTAACTACTTTAAGACTTACTGGTCACGCTTTGTCTGAATGTCCGCTGGTATGTCATGATCTTGTTGCAAGTTGGCCGGCAATGTCTATTCCAATAATTATTTGGCGAATTGGTGTAATATTAGAGATAGAGAAATTCCCTTTATTTTATTCTTGGGGGAATAAGGAATGGAAAAACTTATTAATGAAGGTAAACAAAAGCGACTGGCTATTCCCCGGTTGTTTACCTCCAGAAACAATTCGCAATATTATTATCAACCAATATACAAACGAATTAATTGCCTTTAAAGTAATTTGTAGGGAGGATAATCATCTTATTTTAATTCATCGTCCAAGATGGTTTAATGATTCACAGTTAAAACTACAGCTGGTTAAAAGGAGATCATAATATGCAACATACATGTACAATGTTTTTAGCAGGAAAGAATGCAACGATTGACGGGTCAACTATAGTTTGTCGTGAGGAAGATTATGGTAATGCGTTTGATCCTCAAAAATTTGTATTAGTAAAACCAGAAAGACAGCCACGTAAATATCAAAGCAAAACAACTGACTTTAAAATTGATTTACCAGTTCCTAAGCTAAAATATACTTCTACGCCTGATGCTGACGATAAAGATGGAGTTTTTGGTGCGGGCGGTATCAATGGTCTGAATGTTGCTATGAGTGCGACTAAAACTATTACTACTAATGCCCGGATATTAGCAATAGATCCTTATAACACTTTATCTGGAATTGGCGAAGAAGATTTTGTAACATTAGTTCTTCCCTATATTAGGAGTGCGCAAGATGGTGTTAAGAAGCTAGGAAGCTTATTAGAAAAGTATGGTACTTATGAGGCTAATGCGATAGCTTTTAGTGATAATAATGAAGTATGGTATATGGAAACAATTGGCGGTCATCATTGGGCAGCTGTTAAAATCCCTGATAACGCCTATGTGATTGCTCCTAATCGATTTAACATTACTAATTTTGATTTTGACAGTCCCAACACAATGAGTTCACCAAATTTGAAACAGTGGATTGATCAAAATAAGTTGAATCCTAGCGAGAACGAATACAATTTACGACATATTTGTGGAAGTGCAACTGCTACTGATACTGTTTATAACAACCCACGAGCATGGTATGTTCAGCAGCAATTAGGGACGATAAATGCTAATCCGCAAAGTAATAACCTTCCATTCATCTGTTATGCAAAAGAAAAGCTTACTGTAACTACAATCAAGAAGTTAATGAGCTCTCATTATCAAGGAACAGCTTTTGATCCGTATCATTTAGAAAGAGATAAAGCACCATTTAGGTCAATTGCATTAAACCGAAATTTAGAGAGGCTGGGAATTAACTATTAAATTCCTTCCTCTGAATATTAAAATCCGAACCATAATTTCTGGAAAATCAAAAATTATGGTTCGGATTTTTCCTTTTTCAATTAATTTTGGCTCTACAATATCTGGTGTTGATATAGAAATATCACTTTCTATACCAATACTAGATTTTTTGTTTTTAAACTAAAAAAGAGGCATGCCCTCTGATACAATGAAATCGCCAAATCACATAGTAAAGAAGGTAACCTCCATGGATAATGATACAAGGACTCTCCTCAATTTAACAGACCCTCATTTAAATTTTCCTCATCATTGGCTTAAATATAAATCAATTAAAAACGTTCGGGTGGCACAAATATCCTGTACCCTTTCTTATATCCCGCGTGCTTGTCCAAATTGTGGCGTTATTAATCGTGGACAAATCTTAAAATATGGTTTTTATCAAGCTAAATACAAATATGGACAATTTAGGGCTCAACCATTAATGTTGCTTGTTAATACTCAACGTTTTCAATGTCCTGACTGCCATACAACATTTAATGCGACTAGTTATCTTTTTGAAAAGCAACGAACAATTAGTCGTGATTTAAGGCGTGAAATTATTCTTCGGTTAACGCGAATTCAAACAATTAAAGATATTGCCCATGATTTGTTTATCAGTGAAGCTTCGGTCCAGCGGGTCCTTTTGGACCTCGCTGATCAATACAAGCCGAATTTAAACTATCTACCGGAAACACTATGTATTGATGAATTTAAATCAATGCGGAGCGCTAAAGGTAAGATGAGTTTCATCGCTGTTGATGGTGATCGGAGTTGCTTATTTGAACTCCTTGAAGATCGGCGATTACGTAGTTTATTTAAGCATTATCAACAGTTTACACGTGCTGCCCGTTGCCGGGTAAAATATCTGGTAATGGATATGAACGCTGCTTATGATCAACTAGTTAAAACCGTTTTTCCTTGTGCTCAAATCATCTATGATCGCTTTCATATTGCCAAACACCTTAATGATACGATGAATCATGTGCGAATTCATGTCTTCAATCGTTTGCGAAAAGGTGATTCTGCGGAGCAGAAACAAGCTCGGCGCCTTAAACGTTATTGGCGGCTATTTCTTCAAGATCGGGAAAATTTAAGTACAAAAGTTTATTACGAAGGACGTTATTTTAATCGCGTTGTTAATTCCATTATGATCTTAGACTTAATGTTAGCGTATGACCAAGAGTTAAGAGCCACCTATAATTTTATTCAATCCTTGAAGCGTGCTTACAATCAACGTGATTTTACAACTTTCTTTCAATTACTTAAACTCCGGCCAGACAGTGTCAGCCATTATACAATCCACCGTTGTCAAGTTTTAGCGCGCTATAAAGAGGGAATTAAGCGTGGCTTTGAGACGAAGTTCTCAAATGGTCGAACCGAAGGGATTAATAATCGAATTAAAACTATCAAACGAGTTGCCTGTGGTTATCGTTACTTTACGGCATTTAAAACGCGGATTTATTTAATTATTGGCCACCAAATTCAAACTAACTAAAAAGAACCGCCACGAATGACGATTCTAACTAGACCAATTTAATTGGCGAAAATTCATATTTGCGTATCAACACTACTTGACGTAGAGCCTTAATTTTGTCCCTGCTTGAGCTACTAACTTTCCCAATTTTGTTAAATTCATAGCCATTAGTGTAAATCCGGTGTCATTTTCCACAGCGCGTTGCCCACGTAAATGTGTTCGGCGTACGCCAAAATCCCTCTTCATGTGACCGAAAACGGGTTCAACGTCGTACTTACGTCGACGATAAATTGCCTTACCTTCGTCACTTGAGAGGGTTGCTTTAACTTTAGCTTTATAGTAATTCCAAGTTGGATTAACTTGCATATAGCGTTGACGTCCACTTGGTGTTTTCGCTAATTGATCTAATTGTACTGATAATTGATGTTTATCTGCCCGATAAAGTTTAAAATCACGTTTAAATCCATATTTATCAATTCTTCGACTGTAACGATAAAAACTAAAACGAACTCCTAGATGGTCAATATAATAATCATCTTCGGCATTATATTGCCAGTTTTGTGATTTAGTTGGATCAGTTTTGTATTCTCGTTTCTGTTCCTTTTGGTAAGTCGTATATGGAATAACAGGCTGTTTTTCAAACTGATCAATAATTGTCGTGTAATTATATTCACTACCATACCCTGCATCAGCCACGATATGATCAAAGAAATCTAAAGAATGAAATTGAGCAAGAAATGGTACTAATGTTCTAGTATCTGTCGGATTAGAATATAAGGCATAATCAAGAACAAATTGATTGTGGGTAGCGATTTGTAAGTTGTATCCAGGTTTCAATTCTCGGTTTTTCATTGGATCTTCTTTCATACACATGAATGTGGCATCATGATCTGTTTTTGAAAAGCTATTGCGGCCCTTAAAAATATCTTCTGCTTCTTCATACTTATTAGCACGAGGTATAAAGTCTTCTTTTAATTGTCGATGAATCTTTTTTAAGAAACGGCGTCGTCGTTTCTTAACTGAACCACCCTTGATTACTTTAGGTTCTTGAGCTATTTCTTCATTCAATTCACTGATTTTATCATCAATATTTTCAGCCATAAGAGCCATTCCATTAGCGGTTTCCACTAGTTCTGGACTCATCGCTTTAACTACCCGTTTTTCGACTAAATCTTCGTAAAGTTTGATTGTTTTTTCTTTTAATTTTGCATGATATTTTTCAACAGCTCGACGCCAAGTAAATGAATACTTATTGGCATCTGCCTCAAGCTTTGTCCCATCAATAAAGAAAGCATCACCTTGAATTAGTCCGTGATCCTTTAATGCCATCGTAAAGTACACAAAAGAACGTTTGATTAAATTATTAGCTTGTTGACTTTGGCGAAAATTATTAATTGTATGGTAACTATAGGTATGATCACGTGCCAACCAACGCATTGGTAAATTCCCTTCAAGCATCAACTCAATTTTCCGACCAGAATAAGTTTGACGTGAATAGGCAAATAATAAAATTTTAAGCATAATCGCTGGATGAGAAAGTGGGCGACCGGTAGTCGCTACTTTGTCATCCAATAAAATTTCTTGTGGAATCGAATCTACAAAAGCATCAATCATACGTACAATATGTCTTGATGGAACATTATAATCATAATTTAGTACGAATTCTGTTTGCCCTGTGATATAATTTTGATACATGAAAATCGCTCCTCTTTGTTTGTTTTTAGGGGTAATTACATCATATCAGGAACGATTTCCTGTGTACATAAAAATCCGTACAATGAATCTTTGTAGAATTCATTGTACGGATTTTTATTTTCAACTAGGAGTTTTTTCCCGGCCTCAATGTTCCGGCAAGTATTGCTGGTGTCCATTGGTTGGCATTTGGCCCTAATACTTTTAATGCAGTGGTTCCCTTTTATGCAAATATTGACGATACACCAATCCCTTATCGAAACACTAGTACTGAATATTCAATAGACGATATGTATTGGCTCACTCATACAATTGCTGCGCTTGGGGACCAAAATTATCGGCAAGCACAGAGTATTGAAGAAAACTTTGAATTACAAGTAATGGCAAAAACAATGAATGTTCAAAAGAATACGGATAAGGAAATAGCACAACACCGTGATGTTAGTGCATTTTTAACCACAGTCAATAATCAGATGGCCGAAATTGCGGTAGCTGAGAGTAAGAAATTGCTGGGGAAGCTAGTTAAACTTGCCTTTTCAAAAGAACGATTGCAATTCTAGATCGAAAATAAAAAAGAGGTTGGAATTCCAATCTCTTTTTTATTAATTATTACTTTGTATAATTTGTAGTTTAGGCGGACGGTATTGGTTTACAAATTCATCTAGTGATGTAGGTCGAGCCAATTTTCCGCTTTTAAATGCGTTTATTAAAGTATTATAGTCAAAATTTGGAATCATTAGGCCGTAATCAGAATCTTCGGTGTTAAGAACGACTGCGGTAGCCGTTTCTGATATGCCTAGATCACTTGCGATTTTTTGATCTTGACGGAAAGCCTGCTTGGCAAGTTGACTTTGCCGATCCTCAAAAAACATTTCTAAGTCAAGGTGTGAATCATGTGCAATTTTATTAATTAATTCATCGTTGTAATCCAAGCCTTGGTTAATCAGTGCGGATTGTAATTGTAATAGATAATGCCGTCCACGTTTTCGTCCTTGGAAGAGGGCTGCTTTATAATCTAATATTACTTGGTTAAGGGTTTTTGATACTTGTTGTCTTATAGCAAGATCATGGGGATTAAGATGATAATATTTAAGTGTGTTATCGATCGTTTTCATATTGAATAGTGGTATAAACTGATAACTAATTTTTGTATTTAAATCACGATCAATTTTTAACACGTCTTTTTCACACCGTAAACAGCGCATTCCTAATGGATTCACAAAAAGATGAAGTTCGAGCATAATTAACCCCTCCGATCATTTGTATACTCAAAATCCTAATCCTGTGAACATAATTATTTTTGCAAATATCTAACTATTTGTAAAGAATTTAGTTTTAAGATAATTACAAGAGTTATTATTATAAATGTGCTAAAATATACGGAGATTTAACAGGAGGCTGAATTATGATTGAAGATTGGCAGCATTTTTTATTGCCATATCAGCAAGCCGTAAATGAACTAAAAGTCAAATTACGGGGGATGCGAAAGCAATTTCAAGACCAAACGCAACATTCTCCGATTGAATTTGTAACTGGACGAGTAAAGCCAGTTGATAGTATTAAAGAAAAAATGATTAGACGACATGTGCAAGAGGACCGCCTTGAACAAGATATGCAAGATATTGCCGGTTTACGGATCATGTGTCAATTTGTAGAAGACATTTATAAGGTAGTTGACTTATTACGGCAGCGAAGTGATATGACTATTTTAGAGGAACGAGATTACGTCACCAACGTTAAACCGAGTGGATATCGTTCATATCATATTGTTATTGAATATCCGGTCCAATTGATTACTGGAGAAAAAAGAATATTAGCTGAAATTCAGGTGCGAACCCTTGCAATGAACTTTTGGGCAACGGTAGAACATTCCTTAAATTATAAATATCAAGGTGAGTTTCCTGAGGAGCTATCTGCAAGGTTGCAAAGAGCCGCAGAGGCAGCATTTAAGCTTGATAATGAAATGTCAGAGATTCGGGAAGAAATAAAGGAAGCACAGACATTGTTTTCTAAGCGGAGGTCAACTAATTCTATTAATGAAGATGAGTTAAAGGAGTAAGTTATGAGAATTGGAATATATAATAATGAAACAGCAGAATCTCAACGAGTGACAAAGGTTTTAAAAACCGAAATGAAACGGGCGGGTTTAACTTATGTCGAAAAAAATCCAGAAGTTGTAATAACAATCGGTGGTGATGGCACTTTGTTATCAGCTTTTCATCATTATCAAAAAGATTTAAATAACATTCGCTTTGTTGGAATTCATACTGGGCATTTAGGATTTTATACGGATTGGCGGAGTTTTGAAATTGATGATTTAGTTGATAGTTTAGTAAAAGATAGCGGACAGGCAGTTTCGTATCCCTTACTTGACATGAAAGCTACTTATTCTGATGGACAGATAGAGAATTATATTGCACTTAATGAATCAACAATTCGGAATGTTACACGAACAATGGTATGTGATGTGTTTATTAATAATCATCTGTTTGAAAACTTTCGGGGGGATGGGTTATGTATTTCAACTCCAACCGGTTCAACTGCTTATAATAAATCAGTCGGTGGTGCCATTGTCGATCCAAATAGTGTTGGCTTTCAGTTAGCAGAAATGGCTTCACTTAACAACCGGGTTTTTCGGACCCTAGGCTCACCGATTATTTTTGGTGCTGATGCTGAGTTAATCTTGCGTTTGCGTGATGAAAATGGTCATGTGCTTACATACGATCGTGATCAATGGATGCTTAAAAGCGAGAAAGAACGGTATCTGACTGAATTATCTTATAAAGTATCCAAGCAACGAATATATTTTGCTCAATATCGGCATAATAATTTCTGGAATCGAGTAAAAGATTCATTTATTGGTGGAGTGCATTAATGGAATTTAATTGGATATACGATCATCACACACCACGGAAATTACGATCGGCATTAAAAATGTATGGGGTTTCTTCTTCGTTATTAAAAGTAGCCATATACCATGGAGGAAAAATGCAAATAAACGGGGTAGATAAGTGGGCCGTTGATACTGTTAATTACCACGATAAGGTAACCTTAATCCTCCCTCCAGAAACTGCTAATGATAATGTGGATGTCAGTGAGGCACCTATCGATATTATTTATGAAGACCAGGATTTTTTAATAATGAATAAGCCCGCAGGAGTAGCGACAGTTCCAGCTCATAACGTTCCGGTAGCTGATAGTTTGGTGAATCGGGTGAAAGGCTACTATAAGCGCCAAAATTATGAAAATCAGGTTACCCATGTTGCGACACGTTTAGACCGTGATACCAGCGGCTTAGTTGTTTTTCCTAAACACCGATTCGCTCACGCTGTCCTCGATGAACAGTTAAAAAAACATTTAGTTAAGAAAAACTATCTTGCTCTAATTAAAGGAAAAGTTCCTGCAGAGCATGGTTATATTGATGCGCCGATTCAACGCGATCCCAATTCATTTGTAAAAAGAATGGTAGGGAAGGAAGGGAAGGCGTCTGTAACTGAATACTGGCGCCAAGAATGGAATGTTCAAGCAAGCCTTATCAAAATTAGGTTGCATACAGGTCGGACACACCAAATTCGCGTTCATTTTGCTAGTCTTGGTTTTCCATTAATTGGCGATAAAATGTATGGTGAAGAATCAGGATTAATTGCTAGACAAGCGCTCCATTGTTATTGGCTAAGCTTTTATAGTCCATTTAAAGGTGAAAATATTACTGTTTCGGCACCATTGCCAAGTGATTTCAAAAACGCTAAAGATGATCTTTTAAGTACAAAAAATTATTAGTAATTGAACTAATTAATAGAAAATTACCAGGAGATAAAATTAATTTGCTTACTGGTGATTTTTTTATAAAAAAGTATTGCAAATAATAAAAATATAGGGTAAAATATAGTTCCTGTCATCGATAAGGCATGAATAAATGATCATATCTCTTAAGATTATTAAGAGTAAATATGGTTGTAAAGTCAATGATTTTTGAAATGTATTCTAAATAACTGTTGACATCTGCTTGATGACATGATATATTAATAAAGTCGCTGATTGAGTTATCAATCAAAAGGGATTCAAAAATAATTAAAATTTCTTCTTGACAAGTTAATTCAATACATGTTATAATGAATATGTTGATTGGATGCTTGATTAGCCAACAGGTAGACCTTTGAAAACTGAACAAAGTTTCGACGAATCAAATGTGTAGGGTCTTCAATCACGATGTGATTTGAAGCAAAACATTTGCGAAGTCAATTCGCTTAATAACAAAGATAATTGAGAGCTATTCAAGTTCTTATATATTTTATATGAGAGTTTGATCCTGGCTCAGGATGAACGCCGGCGGTGTGCCTAATACATGCAAGTCGTACGCACTGGCCCAACTGATTGATGGTGCTTGCACCTAATTGACGATGGATCACCAGTGAGTGGCGGACGGGTGAGTAACACGTAGGTAACCTGCCCCGGAGCGGGGGATAACATTTGGAAACAGATGCTAATACCGCATAACAACAAAAGCCACATGGCTTTTGTTTGAAAGATGGCTTTGGCTATCACTCTGGGATGGACCTGCGGTGCATTAGCTAGTTGGTAAGGTAACGGCTTACCAAGGCGATGATGCATAGCCGAGTTGAGAGACTGATCGGCCACAATGGAACTGAGACACGGTCCATACTCCTACGGGAGGCAGCAGTAGGGAATCTTCCACAATGGGCGCAAGCCTGATGGAGCAACACCGCGTGAGTGAAGAAGGGTTTCGGCTCGTAAAGCTCTGTTGTTGGAGAAGAATGTGCGTGAGAGTAACTGTTCACGCAGTGACGGTATCCAACCAGAAAGTCACGGCTAACTACGTGCCAGCAGCCGCGGTAATACGTAGGTGGCAAGCGTTATCCGGATTTATTGG
>NZ_CP139478.1:1020000-1107500 GCF_034259105.1 Limosilactobacillus reuteri
GAAAGAGATATCAATGAGCACGAAAAGAGGTTTGAACAGCGAAAAGAGGTTGGACAAAAGCCAGAAAAGAAGACATTGAAAAAGCCTAAAATACCGATTTATAAATTAGGCGAATAAAATTAAATAAAGGGTGGTTGACATGGAAAAATCTTCTTCTCAAGTAATGAAGGGAATTATATGGGCAGCGGTTGCCTCCGCTATGTGGGGAATATCCGGAACCGTTTTGCAACTCATCTCACAAAATTTAGCAATTCCTGCTACATGGATGCTTTCAATGCGGACTTTTTCAGCAGGAGTAATTTTATTAGTAATTAGTGTATTTTTATATGGAAAAAAGATTTTTAACGTATTTAAGACACGAGCAACTGCTATTTCAGTTATTAGTTATGCTATTTTAGGATTGATGGCAAACCTGCTTACATTCTATTATGCTATTCAAACAGGAAATGCCTCAGCAGCAACAATTCTTCAGTATCTTTCCCCACTTTTTATTGTGTTAGGTGGAATTGTTTTTATGCATCGTCGTCCGTTCAGGAGTGATATTATTGCGTTTGTTGTTGCTTTAATTGGGGTAGCATTATGTATTACGCGTGGTAACTTTACTCAATTAGCTTTACCATTTGTATCCCTTCTCTGGGGGTTGGGCTCTGGAATTACAGCTGCATTCTATGTTGTCCTTCCACAACGAGCTGCTGATGAGAATCCGCCAATTGTTGTCCTCGGCTGGGGAACGATGATTGCCGGAGTCCTATTTAACCTCTATCGGCCATTTTGGGTCAATCCACCACATATTACTACCACATTAGTAGCATCAGTTGCGACAGTGGTGTTATTCGGAACGATTTTACCATTTGGAATTTTGCTTCATGCAACTAGATATGCCCCATCTGATGTAGTTAGTATCATGGATGCCGTTCAACCAATTACAACTTCGATTTTAAGTGTGATCTTCTTTAAATTGAACTTGAATTGGGCAGAAATTTTAGGAATTATTTTAGTAATTATTGCCGTCTATATTCTGCAAAATGGTCGGCGAAAACATACAATTCATTATTAAAAAAGTTGATAATAAAAAGGATTGCGGAGAAAAATTCCACAATCCTTTTTATTATCTGCAATTTTTAAAAGATCTTATTAGGGATTAGTTGTGCTTGGTTGTGTAGCAGGGGCAGGGCTAGAACTTGAACTTTGTGCAGGTGCAGATGAACTTGAACTAGCCGGAGCACTGCTTGATGAAGACTCAGCTGGAGCATTGTTTCGTTCTTCTGTGCGACTTTCGCTGCTACTACTTGAAACAGAGCTAGAAGATGAAGACGATGATGAATCGCTTGAGCTAGAAGTAGAACTACTATCACGATCATCTGATGTATCTTCAGTGTAATCAAATACCCATTTTGAATCACGAATTACAAGCTGACGTTTACCTTTAACTCGAACAGCCTCAACAGTGTCTGGCATCGTCCAATCAGATGCGTGATTTTGGCTGTCAAGATATTGCATTAAGTCCTTGTAAAGCAATTGCGCTGACTTTACATATTGTTCTGAAATGCTGCCACCAGGTTCGAGTGGGTGGTCGTAACCAGTCCAAACTGCAATTGAGTAATTCTTAGTATAACCAGCCATCCAGGAATCCATTACGCCAGACTGGCTAGAATTTCCCGGATAGTTTGTCGTCCCTGTCTTACCAGCTTGGTTAACACCGTCAAGTCGAGCGTCAGTTGCGCTTCCTTGTGAATCCGTGAAAACTCCTTTAAGCATATCAGTAATCATGTAGGCAGTAGCCTTATTCATTGCGCGTTTACCTTTAGGATTGAATTGCTTTACTGAGCCATCTTGAGTAGTAATTGAGCTAATGTAGTAAGGCTTGTAGTAAGTACCACCATTAGCAAAGGCCGCATATGCAGCAGAAACTTGAAGTGGAGAGATATACAGAGCAATCCCGTTTTGTAAAGTATATGGTTGCTTTTGCGAAATTCCTAACCCATCAAGGAAAGAAGTAGCACGCTTAATCCCAACGGCTTGCAATGCGCGAATAGCAGGAACATTCCGTGATTGAACTAAAGCCTCACGCATTGTCATATTGCCCTTGTACTTTTTGTCAAAATCATGAAGGACAGTATTGGTACCAGGAAAGACAAACCGCGTATCAGCAATTGATTTGAAAGTTGGCCATTGTAAGTATTCAATAGCTGGACCATAATCCATTAATGGCTTTGCGGTTGACCCAGAACTACGGTTACTTTGCACAGCGCGGTTAAGGCCATACACAACATTTCCTGTGTGACGGCCACCAAGCATGGCAATGATTTGTCCATTGTGAGGGTCGGTAACAGCAACTCCGGCTTGCATTTTGTCATTTTGAAACTGAACGTTTTTGTTTGCAGCGTCGTAAAGATGTTGTTGAGCATCAAGGTCAAGATTGGTATGAACCTTTAACCCATCACTATAAGGGTTGTATCCTTGTGCTTGTAAATCAGCAAGAACCTGCTTTACATAAGGATCCACAACCTTAGAATCAACAGCAGTTCCACTTCCCGAAATATTACCGTGATCAGGGTCTAAACCAGCAGTAACGCTTTCGCTTGCTGCTTGGTTAGCCTGGGATTGGGTAATGTAATTGCTGCGAACCATCGCATTCAATACTTCATTTCGCCGTTGCGTTGCATACTTTGTGTTGCTTACAAGTGGATTATAGTAAGTAGGAGATTGTGGCATTCCGGCGAGAAGGGCTAATTGGGAAAGATCAAGATCCTTTAAATCTTTACCATAATAGTACTGGGCTGCTGTTTGCATTCCATAAATTCCATTGCCCATGTAAACCTTGTTGATATAAAAATCAAGAATCTGACTCTTGTTAAAATGCTGCTCAACATTAATAGCAAGCCATGCTTCTTGAGCTTTACGTTTTAATGTTCGATCAGAGGCAGCTGTTGAGAAGACGGATAATTTAACTAACTGTTGAGTCAGCGTACTTCCTCCCTGCATCCCGGCTGAACGACCAAAAACATTAGAAGTGGCTGCTCCAAGAATTCGAATTGTATCAACACCATGGTGCTTGTAGAAGCGTCGATCCTCAATTGAAACAACAGCATTTTTTAACTGCTTTGGAATTTGATTATCCTTGGCATATTCTCGCTTCTGTGCTCCTAAACGAGAAATTACTCGATTTTGATCATCGTAAATAGTCGTAATACTCTGACTTGTTAAGTCGCTTCTACTAATTTTAGGAGCGCTTGAGGCATAGTAGAAAAATAAAGCTGCAGATGCCACCATTAGTAGAACAACGATTCCTGCTACCCATAGCAAGATTTTCTTTATTAAGCCGCCAACATTGCGCTGTTGATTGTCATTGTTATTATGACGCTCACTACGCGTTGACTGATTATTATTTGACATAGTAAACTCCTTTACGCTTTTGCAGCAATTATTTTATCAACAGCGTTTAAATATGGTAAACGCGGATTGAGTTGATAATGAATTTGATAGCCTTCTTTAGCGATATCAGTTCGCAAAATTGATTTACGGCCGCCGCTTTGCTGTTGATCCCAATATTTAAATAGGTTGGATGCGGGAAGCAGATATAGCAGGTCAAGCTCCGTAAATTTAATAAAAGCAAAACAAATTCCCCCCTGTGCTACACATTCACGCATATGTTGAATTTGGTGGGGATGAAAGTTCTTTAATGGAAAAGAATTTTTATTACGTGTTTCTTTAGCATCAAAGTCAATATAGTATCCACGGTACACTCCATTGTAATCAGTAGTTGATGGCCGCCGAAAATATGCTTCTTTAATAACAGCCGCACTCCGCTTGGGATAATCAACTTTTACAAGCTGAATAGGGGTAGGCTTTTTGTGAATGACAGCAATATGGCGAGCCAAATAGTACTGATTACTATGATTGATTTCATCCTCTAACGACATCCCACGTTTGGCATAAATAGATTGATGTGGTGTCGGTAATTCATTATGTGTATTATAGTGTTGTACAGGTTGCT
Organism: Limosilactobacillus reuteri; assembly: GCF_034259105.1. Taxonomy (NCBI): domain Bacteria; kingdom Bacillati; phylum Bacillota; class Bacilli; order Lactobacillales; family Lactobacillaceae; genus Limosilactobacillus; species Limosilactobacillus reuteri. The sequence goes on from NZ_CP139478.1 coordinate 1,023,998, forward strand.
GACCATTGGGATAGTGAATGGTCACGGTGATCACTCTCCTAACTAGAGATTTATTATACCAGACTAGTTGCATAATGATTGATACAAGATGATTACAAGTTTAAGTTAAAAGGCTTTATATCTGCTTGTTTAGGGAGGATTTTATGAAGAGAGCGTGGATTACTGGTTATCGAAGTTACGAATTGAATATATTTAAGGATAATGATCCCAAAGTCCAAGTAATAAAAGAAGTTCTAAAAAAATATTTAAGGGCTCAATTAGAATTGAATGATGATGAATTCTGGGTAATAACTGGACCACAAATGGGGACGGAAAGGTGGGGACTTGAAGCTGCCTTAGAACTCCAAGCTGATTTTTCACAATTAAAAACAGCTTTAATGTTTCCTTTTGCAGAATTTGGTAAGCAATGGAATGAAAGTAACCAGTTAAAACTGACGAATATTACTCAGCAAGTTGACTTTTTCGCGAATGTTTCAGATAAACCTTATCAGTCCCCGCAACAGTTGCGAAATTATCAGCAGTTTATGCTTACCCATACTGATGAAGCTTTTCTTCTTTACGATCCAGAGTATCAAGGGAAAACTAAGTATGATTATGAGACAATTCAAAAATATAAAGAAGAAAGTGAATATTTGATGACGCTTGTTAATTTTGATGAACTTCAAGAAGAGGCAGAAGAATGGGCTGAGCGGCAAAGAGAAAAAGATGGATTTTAATCTTGCATTTTTTCTTTGATTTGGTATTATAGTTATTGGACTACGCAAACTAAACAATTGAGGTGTTTAAGTTGGATAACATAAAATTTACTCCACAAGATATTTTGCACAAGCAATTTAAGGAGAGAAATATTGGCAAAGGCTATGATGAAGCGGATGTTGATGCTTTCTTAGACGATGTTATTAAAGACTACGACACCTATAATAAAGAACTTGAACGTTTAAATGATGAAAATGAACGTTTAAGAGCGAAGGTTGACGAATTAAACCGTCAAGTAGAAGTTGGCTCGTCTATGAGTAACCAAACTGCTTCTCGTCAACCTGTATCGAGCGCTACAAATATGGATATTTTAAAGCGTTTATCTAATCTTGAACGTCGTGTATTTGGTTCACAATTAGATGGTAACGATAATAATGACTCACATTTGCTTTAGTGCGTGTCGAATAGTTTATTAATAATTTTGCAAGTTTCGGGTAATTGAGCACAGCTTATGTTGTGTTAGGAAGGTCCATGCTCGCACAGGCTGCGATGCCTGTAGTGTTTGTGCTCGCTGAAAAAATAAGGCGGGGCACCATTTTATGGTGACGGCGGAAAAACAGACTAAGGTTTTAACTACGTCCTAGTATTCCTGAAAAGTGCCACAGTGACGATACAATATTGGAAACGATATTGGTGGAACGCGGTAAACCCCTCAAGCGGGAAACCCAAACTACGGTAGGGGAGCTTTGGATAACAAATTGAAGTGATTCCAGGGGAGAGTATTTCGGTACTCTGAGATAGATGATTACCTCGATATAATTATGCCTGATAGTTATATTACGACAAAACATGGCCTACAGATACTTGCATACAGGCACCCGAGTTCGCTCGGGTTTTTTTATTTTAAAAATCATAACCTAATTTTATTGGTTTTCTTTGATATAATGCGTTAATAATTACTTGTTTAAATTAAAAAAGTTAAACGGTGATAAATAAATTTTTAGGAATTTTAGCTAGATATAGCTTAAAAGTTCTTAAAATAGCAATAAAATATAAATAATCATTTCATTTTATTGCAAGTGCGCCTATAATATTAATGGGGAAAAAAATGAGTTATTTGTTAGTTAACTTATCTCTCGATTAATAAAATATCAGATAATAAAGTTAGGGAATTATGGATAATAAGAGAATAAAAATTGTATATATGTCGTTTTCTGGGAATGTACGATCATTTACCCATCGGATTCAAGAATACGTAACGCAACAGCATCATTTAAATAATGAAAATCCTTTAATCGATTTATTGGAGATTTCAGAGGAGACACTTCCGACCGAAAGCGATAGTAAATTTTTTGTTTTGCTACCAACATATATGATCGGTGGAAGTAGATTTACACCGACGTTAACGGAAATCTTAACAACGCCAATGCACGATTATTTGGAAAGTTATGATAATGTTAAACGTTGTGCAGGAATAATTGGCAGCGGGAACTTAACCTTAGGGAAGATGTATGTAATAACTGCCAAGACATACGCTAAGGAATACGGTTTGCCTTTATTGGACGCATTTGAATCTCGTGGCACCACCCGGGATATTGAACGCATTTACAAAATATTAACTGATAAAGCAAATAAGGATTCATTAATGTAGTTAGGTTAAAGTCAACTACCATTCATAAACAAAAGAGATTGCAAATTTTTGCAGTCTCTTTTGTTTCTTCTTGCGACTTCTTTTCATTTTGAAGCAACATAAGGTAAAATAACTAATAGGAATAAGTCTAAAGGAGAGTTTAATGTGCAAACATATCAGTTAATTGCTACTGCTGCTGCAGGTATTGAAGCATTAGTAGGAAAAGAACTAAGAGACCTTGGCTATGAAGTCAAAGTAGAAAATGGTCGAGTGCGTTTTCAAGGGACAATGAAGGATGTCATTCGGACTAATCTTTGGCTACGAACAGCAGACCGCGTAAAGATTGTTGTTGGTGAATTCGATGCTCGGTCTTTTGAAGAATTGTTTGATCGTACTGAAGACATCGCATGGGAAGATTTGTTACCAATTGACGCAAATTTCCCAGTAGAAGGAAAAAGTCATAATTCACAATTGCATAATGTCCCAAGTGTTCAAGCAATCACTAAAAAGGCGATTGTTCAACGTCTCAGTAATGCATACCATCGGCGGACTCGTTTAGCCGAAACTGGTGCCACTTACCCGTTAGAGGTAGCGATTAATAAAGACCATGTTCTTCTTACATTAGATACTAGTGGAGAGGGGCTTTTTAAGCGTGGATATCGTAAAAATAAAGGTGGAGCACCGTTGAAGGAAAATATGGCCGCCACCTTGGTAATGCTGGCTCACTGGTTCCCGGATAATCCATTTGTCGATCCTGTATGTGGTTCGGGAACGATTCCAATCGAAGCAGCATTATACGGTCATAATATTGCGCCGGGTATCAACCGTTCATTTATTAGTGAACAATGGGTTAACTTAGTTCCAGATGGTTTATCTGATGAAGTTCGGGATGAAGCCGATTCCTTAGCAAATTATGATATTGAACTAGATATCTACGGATATGATATTGACCAAAACATGATTGATATTGCTCAAGAAAATTCTCGTGCGGCAGGTTTAACTCATGATATTACGTTTAAGCAATTGGCCGTAAAAGACTGGCAAACAAGCGAAGTTAATGGAGTTATCGTTGCTAACCCGCCATATGGTGAACGGCTAAGTGATAAGGAATCAGTTCATGAACTTTACCGGCAGATGGGTGAGTTATATCGTCCATTAACCACATGGAGTAAATATATTTTGACGGCTGATATGGAATTTGAAAAGTATTATGGAGCACCCGCCACAAAGCGTCGTAAACTTTATAATGGTGCCTTACGAACAGATCTCTATCAATATTGGGGCAAAAAAGATCGTTCCAAGATCAAAACCCTTAAATAGCAAGGATTTCAAGCGATTCGAAAGATCAAAAATAAGTGCTAGGGGGCACGTAGGGGACAAATTTTCCCAATAATAAAAGCCTTAGTAGGAGTTACATTGTAACGACCGCTAAGGCTTTTTCTCTGTTTGGTGGCTGATAGAACACGTGGATGATATAATTAAAACGATATGCTGTTTTCTAAAATCACTCTATTTTATGGAGGGCCTGATTTGCTAAATTATGTGCTCCACGATTTTGGCTTTCAGGAATCCACTGGGTAACAACTGTTGGAAAGTGTTGGAGAAGAGGATTTAATGCTGCTAATTCTTTTTGGTAATGTTTTGTATAATTTTTGCCGATTGCGTCACTTAAGATACGGCTATCAGTATAAAATAGGATTGTTTCATTATTACTAAAGTGATCAATTAAATATTTAAATCCAAAGTGAGCTGCAGCGAATTCGCCATGGTGATTATCCATGCTTTCCTTATCTACTGGGATTGCAAGCTGAATTTGCTTATGATTGGCAATTATTATTATTCCCAAACCAGTAGGGCCCGGGTTTCCTTTTGTTGCAGCATCTGTAAAGATTTTGATCATAAAACTACCTCTTTTCTGAAAGGATGACATTTATAATTATGGAAGAAGAAACTCGTTATTTTTACCAACCAGACCTTACGGGGACAATTATTAGCTGGTGTTGGACTTTTCTCTTCTTTATTGCCGGTCTCGTAATTTGGCTTGAAATTACTCATTTTCAGTGGCTCAGCGCGCTCTTTTTTGCAGTTTTTGTAATCCTTGCCTTATTAGAATGGCGGCGACGAACTGTAGTAATCACTCCGACTAAAATGGTATTTAATCGCTTGTTACAAAAACAGTACCTCGTTATCCCAATCTCTGATATTCGTCAGCCAGAGTTTACCAAGCATACGGTAACAATTACTGTGAATGGAGAGGTAATGAGTTTTACCTTTACCACCAAAGCAATTGCACGTTTGAAATTAGCATTGAAACAACAGGGGGTTCAATAATTGTTACTGGGGATCGCTATTGAAATTATTTTAATTTTAACAATTTGTGACCAATTATTAAAATCTTGGGTTGCTTCTTCAATTGTTCTTGGTGGTAGTAAGCAGTTAATTCCTGGTATTATTGAGTTAACTAATTTACGAAATTCAGGGGCTGCTTGGAGCATTTTTGAAGGGCAACAAACTTTTTTTACCATTATAACTATTATTGCGATTATTGTAGTTGGTTACTTTATCTGGCAGTACCGTAAAAATGTTCCTATGCTAATTGGCTTATCATTGATTATGGCAGGAACAATTGGCAACTTTATCGATCGGTTAAGACAAGGGTATGTTGTGGACATGTTTGAAACAACATTTATTAATTTTCCAATTTTTAACATCGCGGATATGTGCTTAACAATTGGCGTAATCTGGCTAATAATTTGCATCTTAAAGGAGAAAGACTAACAAATGTCTGAAGAATTAGAATTAACAATTGATGGTGAGATGGTGGGAAGGATTGATAAGCAGCTTGGTCATCACTTTGATCAATTTTCCCGATCACAAATTCAACATTGGATAGAAGATGGTCACGTCCTTGTTAATGGCAAACAGGTAAAGCCTAAATATAAGTTGCTTGTAGGTGATCACGTCCAAATCATTCCAGAAGAACCACAAAAAGTTGATTTAGCACCTGAGGATATTCCTCTTGATATTGTATATGAAGATGATGATGTTATTGTCGTTAATAAACCGCAGGGGATGGTCGTTCATCCAGCACCAGGCCATCCAGACCATACGATTGTGAATGCTCTTTTATATCATTCCCCATTGTCAACTATTAATGGAGAATTTCGACCAGGGATTGTTCATCGGATTGATAAGGATACCTCAGGACTATTGATGGTAGCCAAAAATGATATGGCGCACCGGTCTTTGACAGCTCAATTAAAGGCAAAAACTAATAAACGAGAATATGTTGCGCTTGTGCATGGGGTTATAAAAGAAGATAAAGGAACAATTGATGCTCCATTGGGTCGCTCATTAAAAGACCGTAAGAAACAGGCAGTTGTAGTTGATGGACGTCATGCGGTAACCCATTTTAATGTGTTAGAACGGTTTAAGAATTATACCTTAGTTGCTTGTCAGCTAGAAACGGGACGAACCCATCAGATTCGTGTTCATATGAAATATATCGGTCATCCACTGGCAGGAGATCCGTTGTATGGGCCCCGAAAAACACTTACCGGCAATGGCCAATATTTACATGCTCGTTTGTTGGGCTTTAAACACCCCCGAACTGGTAAAGAAATGGTTTTTACGGCTCCATTACCAGCTTATTTTGTAAAAATGCTTGAACATTTACGCAAGACCGACCAATAAAATTATTGTGTTTAATTTGGAGAACGTTCATAATAATATTGATCAATTACTAACAAAGTTTTAGGAGAGTGGGACAGTGACAGCACGATACCTAATATTTGAAGATGGCTCAATTTTCGCTGGCGAAGGTTTTGGTTCACCAGCTGTTACTTTTGGTGAGGTTGTTTTTAATACCAGTATGACTGGTTACCAAGAAATCATCACTAATCAGGTTTACAATAACCAAATTGTCGTTTTTACCCAGCCAAATATTGGAAGTTATGGGATTCAACGTAATATCTATGAATCAATTGTACCGACAATTAAAGGAATTATTGTTCGTTCACTTGCTGATGCTGGAACTAATGATAACGGACGCCAATTGACTCTTGATAAATACCTTCAACAAATGAACATTCCGGGAATCACTAATATTGATACACGGGCAGTAGTTCATAAATTAAGAAAAGCTGGAAAACCATTAAAGGGAAGCATTGTTCCAGTTCCAGATGACCACGCTTTTGACCAGCTTCATGCGACTGTTTTAACGAACCAGCAAGTTGCTCAAGTCTCTACTCCTAAACCATATCCTAATCCCGGAATTGGGTTAAGTGTTGTTGTGATTGACTTTGGATTAAAGAACGGAATATTACGGGAATTGAGTCGACGAAAATGTAATATTACTGTCTTACCATATACTGCAACGGCTGAAGAAATATTACGGTTAGATCCTGATGGGGTTGTACTTTCGAGTGGTCCAGGGAATCCCAATAATGTTCGTAAGTCAGTCCTGGAAATGATTCGTAATGTCCAAACTAAAGTACCAATGTTTGCTATTGGACTGGGCCATGAATTATTTGGAATCGCCAACGGAGCAAATGTCCAGCAAATTCCAGTTGAACATCATGGCATGAACCATCCAATTCATGAAATCATTACTGACCACATTATCTATGCAACCCAGGCGGAGGGTTATCTAATTAATCGTAATTCAGTTGACCGCTCCCAGCTTTTTATTACGTATGTTGATATGCTTGATAATAGTGTTCAAGGGCTTCGTCATCGTCGTTACCCAGCATTTTCAGTTCAATTCTTTCCCGATGGTGCACCGGGGCCTGATGAAACTGATGGCTTATTTGATGAATTCATCGATACAATGAATAGGAGGGGAGATCGTCATTAATGGAAAAGTTGAAATCAGTATTAATTATTGGAGCGGGAGCCAACGATGTTCAGCATGGAGATGAACTCGACTCTGCTATCTATCGGGTATCACGCGTTTTTAAACAAATGAGGATAAAGACTATCTTGGCAGACGATAACCCATTTTCGGTAAGCTTAGAAAATGTTGATCACGGTTGTATTGTCCCATTAAGAGTCGAGAGCCTAGTAGATATTATTAATAAATTTCATCCAGACGCAATCCTACCTACTTTAGGTAATCGTCGAGCTTTTGAGCTTACCCAAGAATTACTAGAAAAAGGGATTATTCGTAAAGAAAATATTCAACTGCTAGGGATTCCTGAAGCAACTATTCGTCAAATTAATAGTGCTGTTTTGCTTGAACGAACGCTTCGACAAATGGAAGCACCAGTTAAGAAAATCGTAACGGTTAATAATTATCAGGATGCTTTGGATGAGGCAACTAAACTAGGGTATCCAGTTATTATCAGGTCAGTATTACCTAAGAGTAGCAGTACGCGTAAAATTGTGCATGATCGAAGTGAATTGGCAGATGCAGTAAAGGTTTGCTTAAGCCAGTCGCGGGCAGAACAAGTAGTAGTTCAGCAAAGTCTTGCCGGCTATAAGGAAATTGAAGTCGTTGTTCAACGTGATAGTTCTGGAACAATGATGATGTTGTCAATGATTGAAGATATGGACCCAATCGGTATTCATGCTGGTGATTCAATTGCCTTCAATCCTGTCCAGACACTTCTCGATCGGCAGATTCAAGATATTCGGGATACGGCTTTTGCTATTACCCGCAAATTAAGAATTGTCGGCACGAACCATATTCAGTTTGCCCTTGATACAAACAGTGATCGTTTTTATGTCATTAAGAGCAGTCCATACTTTGATCGAATTACAGCATTTGTATCGCAGTCGACTGGTTACCCGATTGCTCAAGTAACAGCACAATTATATGCGGGAAAGCATCTGCGGGACATTGATCTTGGTGAAAATTATATTCATCATGCGGCTCTTATCGAACCAACAATGGATCATATTGCTGCACGGGTTCCAATATGGGGATTCAACGATTTACCAAAAGCTAGTCGTTTACTTGGAACAGAAAAGCGGTCGGTGGGGACGGTTTTTGGTATCGGCCGAAGTACTATTGAAGCACTTTTTAAGGCAATTGAATCCCGTTACCATGAACCAGCCGACTTTCATCTTGCCGCCCAGAAGCAATTGACTGATGACCAATTAATCGCTAAAATTGTCCACCCCGAAGCCGGTCGACTTTTTGTATTAATTGAAGCAATGCAGAGAGGGTACTCAGTTAATGAATTAGCAGAGATGACAAAGATTGATCCATTTTATTTTGAACAGATTAATAAAATGCGGTTATTGATTCGTGAAATTGCTGATCATCCAAATAAAGAGCCGGTTTTGCAAAAAGCTAAGAGTTACGGCTTGAGTAACCAACTTATTGCCAGACTGTGGAATACTACTCCTGAACAAGTTTATCAGATGAGTATAGACCACCAATTATTGACAAAGTATAAAGAAATCGAACCATCAGCTGGGGAGTTCGATCAGCATACTAATAGTTTTTACTCTGCTTACGAAGAAGAAAATGAAATTAGCCGAACTTCTCAACCAAGCGCCCTGGTGATTGGAACAGGCGGATTACGATTAGGTTTAAGTAATTCTGGTGATTACTTTGTTGCTATGATGTTAAAGGAGCTTCATAATGAAGGCTTTAATAATGTTGTGGTAAATTCAAACCCTAGTTCTGTCACTTTTGATCCAGAGTTAGCTAAAAAACGTTATATTGAACCGGCAACAATTGAAAATATCTTGCAAATATTACGGATAGAGCAACCCCAGTATTTATTTATTCCCACTAGTTATGATAAATTACTAAAATCGTTGCAGAATTATGATCTGGATGTAAAAATTGTTATAATTCCAGATGAATTGCCGACTACTGCTGCTAGTAGCGATAAGCAACGTTACTCCTTCAACTATGTCTATGATGGAAATTACGCTTATTCATTAGGGACAATGACTGATCTTTTTTCGCCAATTGCGTTAAATTATCAATCTACTGCTTTGCGCTACCCGGCTGATCTTCCTTCATCAACTTACCAAAATCTTAATGACCAGGCTAGTATTGCTGTATTAAAGATGGAACAGCCAGGGTTATATCAAGCAATTTTTGAAGAGGATGATGGGGAATTTAGTTTAATTAAAGTTCAACCATTGTCATTGCCAGAAGTAGCCTTTTTATCAAAAGCTCTTCATATTAGCTTACCAGGGATTTTTACTCAATTATTCACTGGTAAATTTGATAAGATGTTGGAGCCTAAACCGGTATCTGGGATTGTTAACTATCGTGCAACCTTCCCATTTAAGGCGTTGCGAGTTAAGGGAGGAATTCCTGCCCGTAACCGAGTTATTGGTGCTCAGATGCAATTTTTAGGAGAATAATTTAGAGATATAAAAAAACTTCAGCCCGGTGTCTTGGGCTGAAGTTTTTTAGTTAGAAAGCTTATGTGGTGTTACATAAAGTGTTTTCTGACCTGTAAAAATAACAAATCCAGGTTTAGCTCCGTTTGGCTTATGAAGTCGCTTGACAGGAAGATAATCAACGGGCACATTATCTGAATCGCGACCTTTAGAGAAGTATGCTGCTAACTGTGCGGCTTCAAGAATCGTATCTTCAGATGGGGTTGTTGAGCGGATTACCACGTGAGAACCTGGGATATCTTTAACATGTAACCAGATTTCATTTTTATTAGCAATCTTAAAGCTAAGACGGTCATTTTGTAGGTTGTTTTTACCTACTAGAACTGTGGTGCCATCACTAGTATGAAATTCTTCTGGAGCACTTACCTTAACTTTTCGTTGCTTTTTTCCGCTTTTCTTCTTTTTAATATAACCTTGCTCTTGTAATTCCAGTTTGATCTCTTGAATATCAGCGGGAGCAGCTAATTTAATCTGATTTTCAATGTTTTCAAAGTATTTGATTTCATCATTTGTCAGTTTCAGCTGTTCTTTTACATACTCAACAGAGGTTTTGAGCTTATTATACTTAGTAAAGTACTTTTGGGCGTTGCGCGATGGTGATAATTCTGGAGCAAGCTTGATTTTCAGTGGCTTATTATCATCATAAAAGTTAGGAAGTTCGATTTCTTTCATTCCGGGAGTTAATTTACTAAGATAGGTAGTAAGGATCTCACCACAAATTCGGTACTGATCTGCAGTTGCTGCATCTTGTAATTGTTGTTGCAGTTTTTTTACTTTTCGCCGATCTTTTTTTAGCTCATTCTTCAGTACTTTTAACACTTGCCCAGCTAATTCTTTGGAACGATCCTGCTCTGCTTTATTGGCATAGAAGGCATCGAGAAGGGCAGAGAGGGAGTCGAAATGTTGCAACTCACCATCAATATTTAATGGAGAGAACACAGCAAATTGGGTCTTTCCATTAGAGCGGGTGATTAATACTGGCTCTGGATTTTCAAAGTGATTAAGAAATTGCTGATAGGTAGTTGGTAAATTATCACTTTGCAGTAATTCTGCAGCTAATTTCCGCGCGGAGTCTTTGCCAAATCCTTGATAATGTTGCTGTAACTGATGACTTAATTCTGCTTCGTCATTAGTTTGCCTTACAAGGTCAGAGTAGACCTGGTTTGGTAAGTAAGGGTTAACTTTATCTTGCTTTGGTGGCATAACAAAGGTTGCACCTGGCAATAACAAGCGAACTCGGTTTTGATCTGAGCCAACATGCTTAATGGTGTCAATAATTTTGTCCGTCTTAAGATTAACGAGGGAGATATTACTATGCCGGGCCATAATCTCACTCACAAGGACTAGTTGTTGACTATCGCCTAATTCATCACGAGTGTCAAAGGTAATTTTGATAATCCGATCATTATCAACTTGTTCAATTTTATTGACGATTGCGCCTTCAAGGTATTTCCGCATCGTCATTGTAAAATTAGTTGGAACTGCTGGATTTTTATAGGGGATCTCAGTAATTTGGATTCGTGGGTATGTTGGATTAGCAGAAATGAGTAATGGATAATTGTGTCGATGGGCACGGATCGTAATGATTAATTCTGCAGGGTAAGGTTGACTAACTTTGGCTACCCGACCAGTAGTTAATTTTTGATCTAGCTCATGGACAATTGCATGAGTAAACAAGCCGTCAAAAGACATTAGTGTAGCCTCCTAAATATTATAATTACAAACGAAAATAGCACTATTAATTATACAGTTTTACATCATTAATGAAAAGTAATGTTACTTTAGTGGACATATTTTTGGTTGGTTTAGGGCCGTCAATGTGGTATGCTTTTTGTATTATGTGTGTGAAATCCGCGTAAAAACGCAATTATTTTTAATTATACAAATTTAGAACATGGAGTTGATAAGATGAAAATTGCTGTTGTTACTGACAGCACTGCCTACCTTTCTCCTGAAGAGGCGGCGGCTAATAATATTCATGTTGTTCCAATCCCAGTGACATTGGATGGTCAAACATACCGTGAAGGTGTTGATATTTCCACCAGTGATTTTTATGAAAAGATGGCAAATTCAAGCTCTTTTCCAACGACTTCCCAAACGCCAATCGGCCAATTGATGGAAGTCTACCAAGGATTAGCTGATGATGGGTATGATGCTGTGATTAGCATTCATTTAACACGGGCTATTACAGGATATTTGGATACTGTTGAGCAACTTGCTGAGCAGATGAAGGATACAATCAAGATCGTACCAATTGATTCCCACTTAACAGTTAAAATGATGGGATACTTAGCCTTAGAAGCAGCTAAATTAGCTAGTGAAGGCGATGATTTAGATGATATTGTTAAAAAGGTAAAAGAATATCGTGATACCTTTAATAATGTATTTGTGGTTGATGACTTGCAAAACCTTGTTCGTGGTGGTCGTTTATCAAACGCCTCTGCATTTGTAGGCTCAATTTTGAAAATCAAACCCCTCTTGACTATGCATACTCCAACGCATGCCATTGAAGCGTTTGAAAAGGTGCGGTCAATGAAAAAGGCAAAACTTCGCTGTGAACAAATCTTTGATGAGGATATTGCCAAACTTGACTATCCAGTTAGAGCAATGGTTGTTCATGCGAATGCTCCAGAAGAAGGCCAAAAGTGGCTTGATAAACTTCAATCGGATCATCCTGATATTTCATTTGAGTTGAGTTACTTTGGTCCGGTAATTGGCTCCCACTTAGGACAAGGAGCCCTAGCCTTAGCATGGATGCAAGACACAGCAAAGAAGCCTTTAGCATGAAAAAACAAACTTTAATTAAAACCTTTTTGGCAATTGCGGCAGGTATTTTGATGATATTAATATCATTTACTGGCTTTCAAACCATTTTACCGACCGGTGAGGCGTTTATGCCTTTAGCTGGCGTGATTGCAGTGGGGATAGCAGTTGCATTAGGAATTAATATTGCATTTATCGTGACGCTGGTTAGTGCCATAATCATGATTGTCTTAGGAACTGCCGACTGGGTAATATTAGTCGATTTTATTGTTATTTTGATTGTGGTTGGCTTGATTTTACGCAAACAGGTTCCATTATCTATTGATCTCAATCATTCACAATTATTATGGCTTGCTATTTTTACCGGTTTAGTTCAATTATTCTTTATCTCAATCTTTTATGGTTTAATTGGATTAGTCCTAACGGGGACGCCAACAGGTGGATTAACATTTGTTCAACTAATTATTCCTAACGCATTACTGACAGGATTATTATATGGCTTCCTAGTAGCGCCGATCTCATTGATTTGTCGGTGGATAGCGCGAAAAGCGTTGCATATTGATAATAATCATCATAATGATTCAGGTAACTCTGCAGGCGATAAGCAGGGCGGTTCGATTATTGTCGACTTAAGAAGTGCTAAAAATAAAAAAGATGATAAGTAAGCAAAATGCCATGGAAAAACATTCGTATTTCTTCCATGGCATTTACTATTTCCATAAACAATTTACATCTTTGCGTCCCATTCGGCGTGAAACTCGTCAAGAAAATCGAGCATTACTTGTTGACGGTGATTTGCAATTTTCTTGGCAGTTTCAGTGTTCATCATGTCCTTTAGGTGTAAGAGCTTTTCATCAAAGTGATTAATGATAGTTTCATTTGCTAAATTACGATATTCTTCCCGGGACATATTATGACGAGGCTTAATAGCCGGATCGTATATTTTTTCATGATGACCACCTCCATAATAGATTGCCCGGGTAATGCCAATTGCGCCGATTGCATCTAACCAGTCGGCATCACGTACTATTTGTCCAATGATGGAGAGTTTGACTTCCTCTTTATCTAAAGTATAGGCAAAAGAAATATTATTGATGACATCCATAATTATTTTGACTTCTTCATCACTAAAGTCATTTTGCTTTAAGTAATCAACTAATTCTTGTTTAGCTGCTTCAACGTTGTCAACTAATTTCTCATCAATTGTATCGTGAAGGTAGGCCGCTACAATCGGCAAAAATGGGTCAACTTTTTCGCCCATAGCTAACCGTTTACTCATTTTCACTACGCGGTTAATATGGTCTATCCCATGACCAGTCTTGTCTTGACCTAATTTTTGAATGGTGTACTCTTTAATGGCAGTTAATTGTTGCGCTTGTTTCATCATAAAACCTCTATTCTTGATTGGTTCTTTAATTATTAAATACTGAATCGCAATCCACGTCAACGTTTTGTAAAATAAGATGTGAGGAGTGGAATGAAATGAACTTATTATTTTCAATTAACGACAAGTTTGTTACACAATTAGCAACCGTTTTATTATCAATTAAACTAAATACGCAAGCACAAGAATTTAACGTATATGTCTTACAAAAGGATAAATTGAAACGAACTGATGACTTGGAAAGAGTTTGTAAGCAATTAGAAATGAACTATTTTCCGATCAAAGTTAATGATCAATTATTTAGCAAAGCACCAGTTACAGACCGCTACCCGACGACAATATATTATCGTTTACTAGCATACCGTCTTTTACCTCAAGATTTGCATAAGATTTTGTATTTAGATGCTGATGTATTGTGTATTAATGATCTTTCAAGTCTGTATGAGACTTCATTAGATGGATACCTATATGCTTCTGCCATCCATACAAACCTTACGAATACGACAGAGGTTATTAATAAGATTCGTCTGCAAAACTTTGATGCTGACGGGTATTATAATTCTGGCATTCTCTTGATGAACCTTGATACTATCCGTAAAAAAGTAAAGGATACGGACATTTTTAACTACATCCGTACCCATACACTTTTATTACCTGATCAAGACGTCTTGAATGCCTTATATGGACGCTATATTAAGTCTATCCCTGATCAGTTATATAATTTTGATACTCGTAAGGGCGGTATTTACGAAACGATTTCCTTTGGCGAATGGACAACCGATTGGGTAATGCGTAATACCGTGATTCTTCATTATTGCGGGCGAGACAAGCCTTGGCTACCAGCTAAAAATAGTGGACGATTCACTGCTTTATACAAAAACTACTTTCAAATGACTAACAAACTTATTAGTGCAGCACTATTACTTCCCCCAGAAGAAGTTAATTAAGATTTTATTGACTTGGGGGTTGTGATGAAGTAATTCATGTTTAGCATTTGGCCCCGTAATCTTAACTTCGCGGTATGAACGTGCGCGGTTATTAATGAGGTACTTGAGCGAAAGACAGGAAGCGTTTGAAACTTGGCTATCGTTGCCATCTTTTAAGTCACCGTAAATATTCAATAATTTAATTTGTCGTGGGTAACGGTGACGTAACGGGAGTAGCTTTTGATAGGAATCATTCATTGCGGAAGGTTTTCCCGTCTTTTTATTCACTGTTAGATTAGCAGGTTCATTCCAACCGATTGCACCATCAAAAGTTCCAGCCATCGCAACTTGTTTTTGAATTTGCGGAAGGTTATGGTTCCCGGCATTAGCAAGGAGAAAATACATAACTGCCATGTTTCCCATGGAGTGTGCTTCAATATTTACCTTTTTAAAATGATATTTAGCTTGCAGTTCTTCAAGAACGTTCTTAACCCATTGACCTTGTAATTCATAATTTGTGCTATGGTTATCATTAAAATTAACCATCACGAGCGGATTGACAGTGTTATGAGGGATATCTCCTTTAAGAGTAACGGTTCCATCGCCAGCAACATCTGCGGTGATAACTGTTTTTGACACGCCTGCTTTCACAAAGCCGTTTACCATATATTCTTCCGCATGGGCACCGCTTCCGTAGCCATGAAAAAAGAGAGTGGGGGTAGTAGAATGAATATATTTATTGGAAAGGTCTGCATGAATCGAATTTGCTGCTAGTCCATAAATAAATGTTAGAAAAAGTGCAGTAAATATTGTTAAAGTAAATTTAATAAATTTGGTCATATAAAAACCTTCTTTTTCTTTTTAGTGCTATCATAGCATATTGAAGGCATAACTTTTAATTGTTAACAGTTGTATTTAAAACGTAAAGTATGTTACAGTATTAGGGTTGTTTAACGAATAACACATCTAATTAATGTAATGAGAAGGGAAGGTAATACGATGCAAATCAAACAAGCCAAAATGGATGATTTAAATCAAATTATGGAAATTCTGCGAGATGGTCGGAACCAATTAGCCGAACAAGGGATCGATCAATGGCAAGGAGATTACCCGAACGAAGAACATATCAAAGAAGATATTGAAAAAGGATTTGCATACCTTGTACAATCACAAGATGATGAAACTGTTGGTGCATTATCAATTGTTGAAGCACCAGATCACTCATATGATGAACTTGACGGTGATTGGTTAATTGACACTGATCGTTATGTTGTTATTCACCGTGTGGCAATTCACTCCAATCATGCTGGAAATGGATATGCCTCAGCATTATTCACTAGTGTAATTGATTACATTAAGAATAATCGGAAGGATATTAAGGCTATTCGGATCGATACTCATGAAGACAACAAGATCATGCAACACTTGATCGACAAAAATGGCTTTACTAAAGTTGGTGAACTTCACGGGGTTTACCGTCCAGAAGAAAATTCATATGTTTACGACTTATTAACAGGTAATTAAACAGGCTCTACGTCAAGTAGTGTTGATACGCAAATATGAATTTTCGCCAATTAAATTGGTCTAGTTAGAATCGTCATTCGTGGCGGTTCTTTTTAGTTAGTTTGAATTTGGTGGCCAATAATTAAATAAATCCGCGTTTTAAATGCCGTAAAGTAACGATAACCACAGGCAACTCGTTTGATAGTTTTAATTCGATTATTAATCCCTTCGGTTCGACCATTTGAGAACTTCGTCTCAAAGCCCCGCTTAATTCCCTCTTTATAGCGTGCTAAAACTTGACAACGGTGGATTGCATAATGGCTGACACTGTCTGGCCGGAGTTTAAGTAATTGAAAGAAAGTTGTAAAATCACGTTGATTGTAAGCATGCTTCAAAAATTCACTGGTAAGCTTGCGCCATTTAGTACAGGTTGGAGTGACACTGGTGATTATCAAGAGAATTTCATCAACTATGCTGGTAACCTAAATGTCACGTCTGGCTACCATATTCTTACTCATGGTAGTCCAGCTTTCAATGAAAAGTCATTATTTTCATGGCTGCGAAAATTATAATTCATTTTTTGAATAACTCACCATTTATAATAAGCTTTTTACATTCTTAATGCTACAGTTTATTATTAAACCAACAATTAATTGGGGGTTAGTAATGATGGCTAAGAATGAACATGAAGTAAAAAATGACCTTTTTGGTTTCGGTGATAAGAATGTTGCGTTTGCAAAATACTTTATTGGAACAAGTTATCTTAATGGGTTAGTATCTCCTGATGATAACATTGATGTAAATGTTTCAAACGTTAATTTTGAGCCCGGTTGCCGTAACAACTGGCATATTCACCATGATGGCTTCCAAATCTTATTAGTAACTGCTGGCGAGGGTTGGTACCAAGAAGAAGATAAGCCAGCGCAATTGTTAAAACCGGGTGATGTTGTAGCAATTCATGAAGGTATAAAGCACTGGCATAGAGCCACTAAAGATAGTTGGTTCTCCCACATTGCTATTACGAAGGGAACTAGCGAATGGTGCGAAGAAGTAGATGACGCTACTTACAACCGCCTTTCTGAATAGTTAATCAGTCAGCCTTCTTTGTCCTCGTCCTCAACTTTGATATACTAGATAAAGTTTGAGGAGGAGATTACATGGAAAGCTGGCTTTTTTTAGCTTTAATATTATTAATTGCAATCTTTGGCCATAACTCGTCATTGATTATTGCCACGGTAGTAGTGATGGTCCTGAAACTGATCCCTTATACCGCCAAATGGTTGCCCTTGATACAACATAAGGGAATTAATTGGGGTGTGACAGTGATTTCAGTTGCGATCTTAATTCCAATTGCGACTGGTCAAATTGGCTTTAATGATTTATGGGCTGCTTTTAAGACTCCTGCTGGTTGGATTGCAGTCGGCATGGGCATTGCAGTTGCCATCTTATCAAAGTACGGAGTCAACCAGTTGGCTGCTGTTCCTCAAGTTACAGTTGCCTTAGTACTTGGAACGATTATTGGAGTGGTTGTGTTTAAAGGAATTGCTGCCGGTCCAGTTATCGCGAGTGGGATGACATATTGTATTGTAACGCTATTGAATTTGCACTTTTAAATAGCAAAAAACCAAGCGAGGTCAAAAGGGATCTCACTTGGTTTTTGTTTTACGCATTTTCTAATTGCTCTTGCGAAGAAATTTTATGATATAACTTAGTGCTAAGATATAGCGAAGTTAATAGCAAGCATAAGCATAGGAGGAAGCCTGCTTGAATACCGAGGTGTGAGGACGGGTTATGAACTAAGTGATTAACAATACCAACAATTGAAACGATGAGGGCAGTTCCAAAGGCAGCCGCAATTTGTCGTAACGTATTAAAGGTAGCAACCGCATCGGGAACAATCTCATTAGATAGAAGTGAGAGGGCCTGAGTTTGTAATGGGATCAGCATCGTTACTAACCCAAATTGGCGAACAGTTTGAAAGAGGGTAATCATGAGAACAGAACTACGCGCACCGATTGCGGCTTGGCCAATTGTTCCGATGATATCGATTATGAGACCAGTCCCAACAAGAATCTTAATTGGATAAATATCATAAAAGCGGCCACTCGTTGTCGATAGTAAGCCCGTTAAGATTGCCCCCGGAAGGACAGCGATGGCTGAAACAACCGTACTTTTGCCCAAGACAATCTGTACTAGGAGGGGAATCAAAATTGCATTACCGTACATTGTTGATGTAATTAGCATATTAATAACAGTGGCAAAGACAAATTGTTTATGTGAGAAGATCCTAAAGTTGATCAACTGATGGTTACTGTGACGTTGGTTAAGAAAGAACAGCAAGAGAAAGGCTAAGCCGATAAGGACATACCCTGCAACATTAAATGAGAGTAAGTGATTGTTCGAAATATTTGATAAGCCCATCAATAGTGACCATAATCCGCCTGTGATTAAAATGAGAGCTAATGTATTAAAGCGGGGATGTTCATTATGGGGGATTTTAGGAAGCAGGAAGAATGAAAGTAGTAATGTAATTACTGCAAAGGGAATAATTAATAGGAAAAGGTATCGCCAAGAGAAAAAGTGCAATAGAAAGCCAGAAATGGCAGGACCTAAGATAGGGGCACAATTAAAGGCGAGTCCAATAATGCCCATAATTTGACCTTTTTTACCCGGTTTTGCGTAACGAATTGCCAAGACATTTACTAGCGGCATCATCATTCCTGCACCCAGAGCTTGAATCATCCGAGCAATTACAACTAGATTGAAGCTCCACGCAATCGCTCCAATAATGGTTCCTAAAAGAAAAATTCCAGAGAAAATAATAAAGAGATTTTTGAATGGGAATCTTTTTATAAGAAATGAACTAACAGGAATCATTAGGGCATTGACAAGCATATAACCGTTTGTCACCCATTGAACTTGGGCCTCGCTAATATGAAAGACATTCATGAAGGTTGGGAGGGCAATGTTCATTAAGGTTGAACAGAGAAGACTAAAAAATGTACCAAATACCATGATTACTAATGCATGGCTAATGCGTTGATTTTTCATTAGTAGATATAGCGCTCCTTAAAATTAGTCAAACAGTATTGAGTTTACTAGCCAGATTATTAATGTCAATACGCATTAGAAATTTGCAAGTAAGTAAATTAATGATAAAATATAGTTATGAATAATTTACATATGTAAACGCAGGAGGAATTAGATGAATATTAATTTAGAAATAACTCCCGCTGAATGGCAAATTATGCGGGTGGTTTGGAGTCTAAGGCAAACGACCAGTAGCCAAATTATTGAAGTTTTACAGAAAAAAGTTGACTGGAAACCGGCAACGATTAAGACTTTACTTCGACGCCTGGTTGATAAAAAAGCCTTATCTGCCACTCGTCAAGGACGTGGATTTATCTATGAGCCCCTCGTTCCTGAACAACAAACGATGGATCAAGCAGCGGACAACCTATTTAATAATATTTGTGAACGACACGTTGGAAGCACCCTTGAACATGTGATCAATAATGTAACCCTTAGCAAGGATGATATTGCTAAGTTACAAAAATTATTGGCAAGCAAAGTAAATGATTCACCGGATCACGTCAAATGTAACTGTATTCCTAATATGCAGATGAACTGCTAATGAAAAGCTCCCCGCAACTAGGAAATCTTTCCTAAATTGCGAGGAGCTTTTTTAGTCTTTATTTTTCTTTGTTTTGATCCTCATCAGCTGATGGTTTCTTTTTTTTAGGCTTAATGTAAACTACTTTGAATTTATTAACATAAGCGTTCTTTAAATCAAGAGGTGTAAATGAGAAATTATCGACTCTAATTGGCTGTCCAACTTTTAAGTCATACTGCCGTTCAAGGAAGAACCCAGTTAAGGTTGTTACTTCAGAGTTATCAAATTGTTCGATGTTTGTATCAAAGTAACGTTCAAAATCATCTAGTGGCATTTTACCAGAAACTTCAAAGGTAGGATTACCCTTGCTATCAGGATCTTTCTTTTCAATCATGTCAGAGGTAGCGTGATCAATTTCTTCGCCAACGGTTCCGAACAATTCTTCATAAATATCCTTATCAGTAATGATCCCAGAAGTACCACCGTATTCGTCTTGGACAACGACAATTGGCACTTGTTTTTTCATCATTTCAGCAAGGACATTGGTGAGTTGTTCATTTTCGTAAACGATTGGAATTCGGCGCATGATTGTGCGAACTGATTGTTGCGGGTTGATTTGGTTTTGCCGCATAATATCATATGCAAAAATATAACCAAGAATGTGGTCTTTGTCATTATTAGCAACAACTGGGAAACGCGTGAATTTCTTTTCAAAATAAAGTTTGGCTGCATCTTCAATTGAAGCCGTAATATCAATAACCGCTAACTGTGTCCGATCAATCATAATATCCTCAGCAACCTTATCATTCATTTCAAAAGCCCGTTGCATGAAGATAACGTCTTCTTTATCCATTTCCCCAGCTTTTTCCGATTGTTGGGATAAGGTCATAATTTCATTTTGTGAATATGTGTCTTCTTCTGGCTGAACATTGTATCCTAACATTTTTGTAATTGCCGCAGCGACTACCGCAAATAACCAAACGAATGGATAAAAAACAGTATGGAAGAATTGTACCGGGTGAACAATTGATAATAGAATTGGTACCGGTCGATCAATCGCCATATTTTTCGGAACTAAATCAGTAAATACCGCGTGGAAGAATGTAAAAATTAAAACACCGATAACTGGTGCAATCGCTTGAAGAACATCGTGCGGAATAATATTAATCTTTAGCAACAGATCAGTGATAAATTCATCACCTAACCAACCTAAAACTAAAGAAGTCATCGTAACCCCGACTTGAGCTGTTGATAGGTACTCATTAAGATTTGCTACCATGTGTTCTGCGCGTTTGACTTTTCGCGTTTGCCGGAGCTCCTTTAACTCACTAGGCCGCACTTTAACAACTGAATACTCCAGCAGTGTAAATAAAGCAGCTAACAGCAAAATCAAAATAATGATAATTAATTTAAACCAATATGAATCCCATAAACCATTCATCGTTTAAAAATTTCACCTAAACTTTCTTAAAAAACTTATCGACTACTATTGTATCAGTAAAACGTAACGAAAGGGGAGTTTAATTATTTTTTTATAAGTGAAAATGCTAAAATAAAGGAAAATAAGTAGGAGAAGACATATGACGACTAATGAAGAAGAAATCAAGAAGTCAGCACGCTTGCGTAAGATTATGCAAGTGATGCGAAAATATCATTTTGTTAGCAATTTTTACCATCAAACTAATCCACAAGCTATTTGTCAGGCACTGCAAGAACTGGGACCGACCTTTATTAAACTTGGCCAAATATTATCAACCCGTCCAGACCTTGTCTCCCCAGCATATATTAAAGAACTTCGCCACTTGCAAGATCAGGTTAAAGCTGATAGCTTTGCGACCGTCGAGCAAACTTTTGAAGAAGAAACTGGGAAGAAAATTAATGACGAATTTGCTAGCTTTGTGGAAAAGCCATTTGCTTCTGCGTCGATTGGGCAAGTTCACCATGCAACACTTAAGGATGGGACACCAGTTGTTGTCAAAGTTCAACATCCAGAAGTCAGTAAGCTTGTTAATACTGACTTAGCCTTGTTACGGAAAGCGGTGGTTTTATTTAAGTATGTTCCCCAAGACATTGCAGTAGTTGATTTGGATAAAGTAATTGATGAACTCAGTACTTCATTATTAAGTGAGGTCAATACTCTTGAAGAAGCAAAAAACGGGGAAGAATTTTATACATTAAATAACGGTGACGGACCAATCTTAGTCCCTAAAGTATATATGAAGTATTGTGCTCCTAAGATTCTTGTTAATGAAGCGATGGAAGGAAAAAGCATTCGGTATCGTTTTAAGCAGCCAAATGATAATGATCAAGAGATAACGACTATTAATCATGAAATTGCTACTACGCTCGTTAATAACTTTTTAAAACAAGTTTTTGTTGACCATTACTTTCATGCAGACCCGCATCCAGGAAATATATTAATTCACGAATTACGTCCGGATGAGTCAGCAAAGCAATACGTAACGACCAAACACCATGAAAAGACCATTTATAATACAACCATTAGTTATGATCAGCAGGAGGCATTACCAAATTACCGGATCATCTACCTTGATTTTGGGATGATGGGAAGGTTAAGTCCAGCTATGGCAAATAGTATTGCGAATATCGTGATTACTATCAACACAAAGGATACGCGAAAAATTGGCAAAGCAGTTTTAAATGTTTGTAATCGAACCGGGGAAGTTGACGAAAATGCATTTTATAAAGAACTTGGCGCCTTTATTCAACCATATTTTTCAACTGGCCTTGGCAATATTGATTTCGTGAAAATGCTGTACCAAATTGTTCAGCTATGTAAGAAAAACCACCTTCAAATGCGGGGAGAGGTAACAATGCTGATTAAGGCATTTGGGACTCTTGAAAGTTCAGTTGCTAAACTTGATCCTGAAATATCAATGCTTGAAGTTGCCCAATCGTTTGGGAGGCGTTATTTAAAACGAAACTTCAATTGGCGTTCTGCCCTTGATAATAACCTAGTCAATTTTTTCCTTGCTAGCAAAGCAATGGGGAAGATGCCAGAAAGAATTAATGAGTTAATCGATACATTTGTTAGCGGGGATGCCAAAGTTGATCTCCAGTATAAAAATGAGCAACGAGTGTTAAAGCAGATAGAACGGGTAATGAATCGTTTTATGATTACGATTATTTTGGCAGCAGTAATTTTAGGATCATCATTATTAGTCCAGGGAACACCAGCTGATTCGCATATCTATCGTTTAGGAGTATCTGGCTATATTATTGCAATCATAATTATTATTCTTTTAGTTGTTACGGAGATTATCCATCGATGGCGAAATTGGCGAAGGAAACGATGATTAATGATATATTTAAACTTAGTTAATGAATTAATATGTGCGTTATGCTGGGGAATCACGATTAGGCTTATTTTGGTTCGCCATTTAAATAGTGAAACCAAGGCGGCTAGATTCAATACGTTTGCGTTGGTTTTGATGTTGATCAACTTGGTAGTAGTGTTGCCTATTTTTGCTTTTTTGCTTAAAAATTTACCGATTCAATCAGTAAGTTGGCTAAGTGCATTAGTAGTAGCAACTATTGACGTTTTAAGTACGTTTAACTTAATTTTATTTTGTATTTTCAGTTGTTGTACCCGCCTGCAAAAATGTCCTGCTACGGTTCAGGACTTTCTGGTTTTAGGGGCAGCTGTTAGACATGGCCAGGTTCCACCAGTGTTAACTACTCGCCTTGATAAGGCCATCAGCTGTTGGAAAACTCATCAATCTGCAAAAATTATTGTTTCTGGGGGAATAGTGCAGAAAGCAAAAGAATCTGAAGCAGAAGTCATGGCTGCCTACTTAATTGCTCACGGAATCCCAGCAAGAAAAATAATTCGCGAAAATAAGGCACTTAATACATGGCAAAATTTAGCCTTCGCTAGTCAATTTATTAAGCCGCAAGAGACGGTTGTAGTAGTAACTAGTGATTTTCATGTTCTTCGTGCGAGAGCTTATGCAAGGAAGTTGGGATTAAACTGGTCATTCATTAGTAGCAAGACGCCTTGGCGATATTGTCCATTAACTTTTATTCGGGACTATCTCGGGATTATCCGTGACCATTGGTGGGTATTTTGCGGGAGCACGCTCCTTTTACTTTTAGTTGAATTTATTTTGAAATGAAATATGAGCGAGACAGAAGGGGAAAACAACCTTCTCTCGCTCATATTTACTTTATTTATTCTTATATACTGCAATTTCAATCAGATTATTATCTGGATCATAAACGTAAAGTGAGGTCATTTCGCCTTCTGCCCCTTGTTTTACAATTGGTCCAGCAATTATATCAATATAATAGCTATTAAGATGGTGAACAATATCGTCAATACTATCTCCGGCAACTAAACATAAGTCAGCAGAACCAATTGTCGGATTAGCTGCCTTTAGCGTAGTTGGTCGGTCAATTTTTTGTAAACGGATTAACTGATGCCCACACCGCATTGTAATTAAGTCGTCATTACTTTGTTCTTTAATTACCGGCATATCAAATACTTCGTGATAAAAGCGCATTGATTGCTCTAAATCAGTTACAGTTAAAACAACGTGATCAATTCGTCGTATTTTCATTGTCTAAGTCTCCCTTAAATTTTGAAATCAATATCATTATACAAGTTTCTAAATTGAAATAGCAAAAGTTGTATAATGAAATGATTGCAGATCTAAGGAGATTTTTATGAATATAAAAACAATAATGAGCGTCGCAACTGGCGGCTTCCTCGGCGGAATTACCCGTTATGAGCTTAGTGCCCTCTTAGGCGGCGACGGGATTTTATATGCTAACCTTATTGGTTCATTTTTGCTAGCTTTTATAACTTATTATTTTATTGAGTGGGGACTATTAGCAGCATGGTTAAATGTCGGGATAGGAACTGGCTTTATTGGCGCTTTTACGACATTTTCAAGTTTAGCCACAACTATTGTTAAGCTTGAAAGCCAAGGTATAATTGCTAGTATCGGTTATTTTCTTGTGAGCTCTCTTGGCGGCTTGGCTTTGGCGCTGCTCGGTTTTATGCTGGCACGAAAATACGGAGGTCCGCGGCAGAATGATTAATGTAGGGATTGGAGCAGCAATTGGGGCCGTCATTCGTTATATCATCACAAGTTGGTGGAAAAAGTTAAGAATTGATTGGCCCCTAGCAACTCTATTTATTAATATCACCGGTAGTTTTTTATTAGGCATTCTTACCAACAATTTTGCTAGTAATTCCTCGATTATGCTATTATTTGGGATTGGCTTATTAGGAGGTTATACTACTTTTTCGACTTTCAATGTTGAGTTAATTTCAATGATGGATGAAAAGCGATGGGGGATGTTCGCTGTTTATTTCGGTTTAAGTTATCTTGGTGGAGTTATTGCCGCGATCTGTGGAATGATGATATGAAAGGAGTAAAAAATAGTGACAGAAACCAGACTACCAACGCAAATTGAAGTAAAAGGTGGAAGAGTCCACAACCTTAAGAACATTGATATCAATATCCCGCTACATAAATTTGTTGCGATTTCGGGATTATCTGGTTCTGGGAAAAGCTCATTAGCAATGGGGATTTTATATGAAGAGAGATCTCGACGGTACTTAGAAGCTCTTTCTACTTACACACGACGGCGAATAAAGTTAGGTGCTCAAGCTGATATTACAAGTGTTAAACATATTCCTTCAGCACTAGCATTGAAGCAACGTCCCGCAATTCCATCTGAACGAGCAACCGTTGGAACAATGAGTGAGATGTTGAATGTAATTAGGCTGATCTTTTCGCGACTTGGCGAATCGGTCTGTCCAAATGGGCATCGATTAAAACCAAGTCTTGAAATTGCGGAGGTAATGAGTAAGAGTGGCGATGAAATGGGACAATTAACCTGTCCTACTTGTGGCACCAAGTTTTATGCCTATGGAGCAGAAGACTTTGCATTCAATTCTGACGGAGCCTGCTTACGATGTCATGGAACAGGAAAAGTTCGTGAACTGGATGAAAGTAAACTTGTTGGGGATGAAAATCTTAGTTTAGCTGATGGGGCAGTTGCTTCATGGCATTTACCTGGACGAAACTTTATGCCGAGTGTTGCTGAACTGGCAGGTGTCCGGATTCATGTTCCATATAAAGATTTAACCCCTAAAGAAAAAGATTTTGTTTTAAATGGTCCACAAAAGAAGTTTAAGATGGACTTCCGCTCAGGAACAGGCCGTGTTTTTCATGATTTTAATGCTTTATATGAGAACGCTCATGAAGCGGTATTAGCATCTGCCAAAAGCAGTAAGAGCGTGCGGGCTCAAAAACGAATTAGTGAATTTTTCCATTATTCAACGTGCCCAGTTTGCCATGGGACACGGTTAAAGCCAGAATTATTAAACCAATTAGCTGGTGGTTTAAATATTGCGCAAGTTAGTGACCTTACGCTTGGAGAGTTGAGCAAGTGGAAGCAAGATGTATTAGCTGCTCTTCCTTCAGATATGAAAAAGATGGCGACCTCATTATTTAAAGAGTTTGATGACAATTTACGACCATTACTGGAATTAGGCCTTGATTATTTAACTTTGTCACGAAATGGGAATACTTTATCGACAGGTGAATTACAACGTATTCAGCTTGCAAGAACTCTTCGAACCCAAACGACTGGTGTCTTATATATTCTGGATGAACCTTCCATCGGCTTACATCCTGACAATATTACAGGCCTCTTAAACGTATTTAAAGAATTAGTGGCCCAAGGTAATTCATTAGTAGTTGTTGATCGCAATGTTGATATTATCAAAGAAGCAGATTGGATTATTGAAATCGGCCCAGGTTCTGGAGAAAAAGGTGGAGAAATTCTTACGGAGGGAACACCATCGCAAATCGCTGATAACCCTCAGTCTAAAATTGGTTCTTATTTAAATGGGACAGCAGTATTAAAAAGTCGCCCCATAGCAAACGAACCAGCTAGTCAAGAGATTGTCTTTGAAGTAAAAGATTATTACAACCTTAAAGACGTCCAAGGAGAGATTCCAGTTAATCGGCTGACTGCTATCACTGGTTTTTCGGGTGCTGGTAAAACAAGTCTGATCCTTGATAGTTTAGTTCCCGCTATCTATGCTCAAGCAAATGGGGCTAAATTACCTTCACAAGTTAGCAAATTATCAAGTCCGTTAAAGGAAGTAGTGAGTGTTGATGCAGCGCCAATCGGTAAAACTAACCGGTCAACAGTCGCAACTTATACCAGTATTATGGATAATCTGCGGAAGTTATTTGCAGCCCAGCCCTTAGCCAAAGAGAAACACTATACACCTTCTTACTTTTCTTATAATAATAAACAGGGAGCATGTCCAACGTGTGGTGGCGCGGGGGTCGTAACTCTTGATATTCAATTCTTGCCAGATATGCAACAGACTTGTCCAACATGCGGGGGAAGTCGATACAATGAAGAAGTTCAAAAAGTTAAATGGCAGGGATATTCAATTGTTGATCTCTTAAAATTAGATGTTCGGGCAGCGATAAGTGTATTTAAGGAAGTGCCGAAAATTGCTCGTGAACTTCAATTATTAGATGAAGTGGGCTTAGGGTACCTGCACTTAGGCGAAAGTACGCCTAGCCTTTCTGGTGGTGAGGCGCAACGCTTAAAACTTGTTAAACACCTTAATCATAATCAAAGCGAAACGTTATTTGTATTTGATGAACCGACTATTGGCTTGCATCCCCTTGATGTTAAAACCCTTTTAGCAGTAATGCAGCAATTACTTGATCGGGGAGCGACGATCATTACTATTACTCATGACTTAAATTTGATTATTAACGCAGATTATATGCTTGATATGGGTCCGCGTGGTGGCAGTAATGGTGGAAAAATTGTGGCTCAGGGGAATCCGTTAGCCCTTATTCAAAAACCAGAAAGTTTAACCAACAAGTATTTGGCAGAATATTGGTCAAGATTTAATTAAAGATAAAGGCTCCAAACATTCGGATTTGCCGGACGTTTGGAGCCTTGTTTTTAATCAAGTTAATTATTTTGTTGCTGCTTTTTCTTCATGGTTTTGCCAGATTTTGCGAACGAGTAAGTAACAGCCAATTAGAATTAAAATAGCGATTGCGACACCGATCAGTCGTCTAATGTTACCCTTGAAAATAGCATCTCCACCAAAGGCATAGAGAAAGGAAGTCGGAGCCATGCCCACGGTTACCATTGCCAAGTAATGCTTTCGACTAACATTTAAGCGGGCACCAGCGTAGTTTACAAGTACACTAGGGATAACCGGAATCATAAAGCCGATTGTAAGTGCAATTAACGGATGCTCTTGTTGCAAGAGGTAATGAAGGATCTTGTTTTTCTTTACTCGTTTGGAGAGGTTAATTTTACGAATTATACTCATTACAGTAGAGTTTCCTAAACCTAAATTTCAAGAATAAGTTAGCCACTGGACTCAAATAAATAATACTGACCAATTGATTATTGGTTGATGGAGCTGTGATATCTCTTGGTAGAAGGCCTTACGATAGATATCCATTGACGAATGTCCATTAAACATAGCTCGTGGATAGTGATTCATCCAATCATTAGTCGCTATGATCTGAGCACTACTATAGTTATTTATAGCTTCACCTTTGGTAATCTCCTTGCGGAGAAACCGGTTATTGATCTCATTGGATCCACGTTCCCAAGGGGAATACGGATCAGCATAGAAAACATGATCGTGAACTTGTGTTAACTCACTAAATTCTGAACCGTTGTCAGAGGTTATTGTCTTAAAGATGCGATAGTAAGCATCTGTGCCCATTTTCTGGCGTAAATTTATAAAGAACTGATTTACTGCATGCGCAGTTTTACCAGCAATTTTACTCGTGATATTAACTCGTGAAAGGCGATCAGTCATTACTAGTACAACACTGTCATTACCGTTTTTCTGTCCCTGAACTGTATCTAGTTCCCAATGGCCAATTTCGGACCGTTGGTCCGCAGTTTGAGGTCGTTGAGCAATATTAGGCCCTAAGCACCTTTTAGCTTGCGGATGAGTTCGATGATGCTTACGTTTAGGTTTTTCAAAGAGGTCTAAATTGGACGTACGAAGCACACCCTCATTAATCCATTGATATAAAGTTACAACCGACTTTGGGATCAGGGTGCCATCATTCATTAAATCTCGAGCCTTATAAATAACCGCTTGTGGGGAGTAATGGTGGTCGTCAAACTCACCAAGCATTAGCTGATCAGCTAATCGTAAAAATTGCTTTGAAGAATAATATAAGCGACGACGACCAGAATGGCGGTGATGTTCAAGATATGTGGCCTGACCAGCTTCATAACTATAGATGTAGTAAGAATATTCGTAAATCTTACCATTAGATTTTTGACAACGAAGTTGGCGGACCGTACCACGGTTGAGCTCGTTATTAATTGTTTGATGATTAACTCCTAATTGGCGACCAATTGCGCGATTGGAAAGTCCTTGCGACTTTAAAGTCGCAATCATCACACGTTCTTCTTTAGTAAGATGAGCATTCTTTTTATGAGTAGTCAATAAACTAGTAGACATGGTATCATTTAAGTGCGTCATTTGACGGACATCCTTTCATATAGGTTTGGTTCACTTAATATGATACCTGATGTCACGCCGAATGGCGTTTTTTATTTACCACCAACTGGGTGGCTAACTTCATTCTATAATCCACCAGAGTTTCCTAAAATGTTTCCAACCCAATTAATCAGAAAACCAACAATTGGTCCATAACATAACCCAGCAAAGATACAAACAACGGAATTAGACATTCCTGGAATCGCATTTAGGATACCGATTAAAGCTATAAGAAGAAAGATATCGGTAAAACCATGACTTCTGATCATATGGAGAAGCTTAGCCTTATTATGGGCATTAAAGTCTAGTAGTAAGTCAATTTCTGGCTTATATGTTCGATAAATGAAGTAGAGAACGATGACAGCGAGGATAATTGCGCCAACGATCAGCCACGTTTTATTTAATTTACGCTCTTTCATAATTATTGTTCCTCCTTTGGTAGCGTAAACCCAGCCTTCTTAAAAAGGGAGGTAAGAGAATGTCGTAAAAGTGGATCATGAGCGTAAAGATAAGTTCCATATACACCACGCTTGAATAAAACGTTTAAAGAATTCATAATCATTCTTTTTTCTAAACTCTTAATTTCAGCTGGATCAGTTAGGTCAGCACGTTTTTTGAATGCTTCAACATCTGTATAACGATCTAAATTAACTTGAAGTTGGTTTGTTTGAGGCGTTTGGCTAATCGGCGGACCGATAATAATGCCGGTGTAATTTAAGTCAAATCCTTGGCAAGTGTAGATTGAGCCAACTTCATTAATGGTCTGAGGTAGTTCTGCCCAGGGAGTAACTGTATAGTTATATTGATCCCACGGCATTTTAAATCTGCCTTCCTCAATGTAGTGTTTACCACCATCGAGCGTTGACGGATATCCAGACGTTGAAAGGATGCGGGAAAGTCCTACTTCTTTATTACGTTGGACAATTGCTTTCCTCATTTCCTCGGCATCACTGTAAATACGAAAATCATAATGATCACGGGCGGATGCTGGTAGCGCGGTTAATTTATAGTTAGTAAATTCATTAAACCACTTAACTAAGTCATCGCTCGCATTCATGCGAAACATGTGGGTCAAATGATAATCTTTATGGGGATATTGGTTCGTAATTGCCTGAAGTCGTTCAGGGGTCCAGAGACTTTTCATCCGTAAGACTTGGTATTGATCAAAGACAATTATGACAATTTTAGCGCGTTTAATAATCTCGACAAGCTGATTATCATGGTAAAAATTATTATAATGATCAGGCTTGGATAATAGAAGATGAGCTTCATCGATAACAGCAACATCAATGGTTTGGTGTTGCTTATCTAATTGATTAATTAATGAGGTTGGCCGAGCGAAGTCCTTTTTATATAACTCTTTTATTGGCCCGGCAATCTCTTTATAGACTTTCAGAATTTCCGGATGGTTAACAAGAAAATAATTATTAGTATGATAAAGAACGGAATTTTGTTGTGTCCGCGCTTCTTTTTGAATGCGGACGAATAATTGTGATAAGATTACGCTTTTTCCGGTACCCGCATCCCCGTAGACTGTATATATTGCAGGATGATTTTGTGTTAGATGGTGTTTAGTAAATGAAATAATGTCATTGACGAGTTGTTCTTGCTCTGTCGTTAATTTTTTAAATGGTGAAATTTTGTTAGTTGCAGCGTTGTCTATATTTTTCATAACTATTTCCTTTTTAACGAATTACTCTATTTAATGGTATCGAAATGCATGAATTTCGTCAATTTGAACTTGAGAGTAATTTACTCAATGCTTTAGAAAGTGTTAGAATAATAAGAGCAATAAGTATTACTAATTATTAAATGTAAAATCAAGAAGGAGTGGAATAGATGAATCTGCATCCTGATTACCTCTTAAATGAAGTTAATGAACCAAGCGATATTAAGGACATGTCACTTGACGAATTAAAACAATTAGCAACAGAAATGCGTCAACTTGTTCTTGAACGCGACGCAAAAATCGGTGGACACGTGGGCCCTAACTTTGGCGTAATGGAGCTAACGATTGCTTTTCACTATGTCTTTGATTCGCCCCACGATAAAGTTATTTGGGATGTTTCACACCAGAGTTATGCCCATAAAATGCTGACAGGCCGGAAATTAGGCTTTCTTGATCCTGATCATTATGAAGATATTACTGGATTTACGTCACCAGAAGAAAGCGCTCATGACTTTTTTGAAATCGGCCATACTTCAACATCAATCGCACTTGCAGTGGGGATGGCTCAAGCGCGTGATTTAGTGAAGCCGCAATCACATAATAACGTTATGGCAGTAATTGGGGATGGGTCCTTAAGTGGCGGATTAGCTTTTGAAGGATTAAACAATGCTGCTAAGCTTAATTCTAACTTGATTATTCTCGTTAATGATAATCAAATGTCAATTGATGAGAACCAGGGTGGTTTATACAAAGGACTAAAAGAACTCCGGGATACTAACGGTGAATCTCCCAATAATATTTTTAAGTTTATGGGTCTCGATTACAAATACGTTGCAGACGGCAATGACTTGCAGACGATGATCGACACTTTTAAGAAAATCAAGGATATTGACCATCCAATCGTCCTTCATGTTAACACCTTAAAAGGGAAAGGGTATGAACCTGCTGTTGAAGAAAAGATGAAGTATCATTGGCGCACTCCATTTGACCTAAAGACTGGTGAAGATAAGGTTAAGGCAAGTGGAGAATCATATAGCGATGCTGTCCTTGCTGAATTGGATAAGCAAATTGCAGCGGATAAGCCAGTTGTTGCTATTAATGCTGGAATTCCTGGTGCGTTTGATCTTGGCAAGTTTAAGGCTAAGCACCCGGATCGTTATTATGATGTTGGGATCGCTGAACAAGATTCAATTACGACTGCTGTTGCAATGGCGCAAGCAGGTGCACGCCCTGTTGTATTTCAAAATAGTACTTTCCTTCAACGAGCATATGATCAATTGATTCATGATATGGCATTAAATGATGCTCCGGTTGTAATGATTGTGCGAGGCGGGTCAATTTCAGAAAGTTCTGCTACTCATCAAGGAACATTCGATATTTCAATGATTAGTGATTTGCCAAACATTGAATATTTAGCACCAACAAACGTCGAAGAAATGATTTCGATGTTACGGTGGGCAATCAATCAAACTGATGAACCAGTAGTAATTCGGCAACCAGAAAAGCCCCTTCTTCACGGGACACCAACACAAGATGACTACAGTACGATCAAGTATGATATTGCTCATCGCGGAAGTGAAGTTGCAATTATGGCTGTTGGTGACTTCTGGGAACTTGGTGAAAGGGTAAGGAAGGAACTTCAAGATAAGCTTAACATTGATGCTACATTGATCAATCCAAAGTCTGTAACTGGAATCGATTCAGATGTCCTTCACCACCTAGCAGAAAATCATGATGTAGTTGTTACACTAGAGGATGGGGTCCTTAGTGGAGGTTTCGGGGAAACCATTGCTCGTTACTATGGACCAAAGGGAATGAAGGTTTTGAACTTTGGAGCACCGCGTGAATTTGCGGATAATGTTCCTACCGAAGTCCTCTATGAATGGTATCACTTAACCCCTAAACAAATTGTGGATGATATTGAGCAGGTTATCCATTCATTATAAGTTAACAAAGCTGTCATCGCAGGTAAGGATTACTTGTAGGTGATAGTTTTTTTGATTCGTCGTTTGTAAAATTAAGTTAGAAAAAGTAAAAAGCCATTTGTGATAGACTTTTGAATATCCCTAATCAAAAGAAAGGCAATCACAAATGACCTATAAACATCTTACCACACGTGAATTAACTCTCATAGCTGATTTTTGGTATCAAGGTACTAAAGCTTATCGGGCTGCTAAATTACTTCAGCGTAGTCAAGAAACCATCTATCGTGTTTATCGTTTCCTCAACGACGGTAAAACCATCGACCAATATCTTCAGACTTATCAGCGACATAAGCGTCGTTGTGGTCGGAAGCAGACCCAACTGCCAACTATCGAAGTTAACTATATCCATGCGCAAATCAAGGCAGGTTGGACTCCTGATACTATTATTGGTCGTCATGAACACCCAATTAGCTGCAGTATGCGCACCCTTTATCGCATGTTTGCCCGCAATCAGTATGGCTTTTCCGTTAAACAGCTACCGATGAAAGGAAAACGCCATCCCAATGGCTATGTGGAACATCGTGGTAAAGCTGGCCAATTAGGACGCAGTATCTATCAACGATATCGTGATTTTCCGCATTACCAACATGAATTTGGGCACTTTGAAGCTGATACAGTTCAAGGTAAAGCTCACCGCGGAGCGGTAATGACGCTAGTAGAGCGACAATCCAAAGTAATGATTGTCCTTAATATTCATCATAAAACAGACGAAGCAGTGAATTGCCAGCTTGATCAATGGCTCGCTAAACTGCCACGTCACTTTGTTAAATCAATTACTTTTGATAACGGGAAAGAATTTGCTGGATGGCGAGAAATAGCCAATAAGTATGATCTTCACACCTATTTTGCGGAAGTCGGTGCTCCCAATCAACGAGGGCTAAACGAAAATAATAACGGCCTCTTGCGTCGTGATGGTCTTAGTAAAAAGCTAGATTTTCGCGATTTGCCAGACGAACTAGTCACTCAGCTAATGCATCGTCGCAACAATATCCCACGAAAATCTCTTAATTATCGTACACCATTAGAAGTATTCTTGAGTCATGTCACAGAAGAACAACTTTCACCTTTTTTCTAATTTAAATTGACATTTCAGGATTTAAAAAATGCCCTAAATTTCAAGAATAAGTTAGCCACTGGACTCAAATAAATAATACTGACCAATTGATTATTGGTTGATGGAGCTGTGATATCTCTTGGTAGAAGGCCTTACGATAGATATCCATTGACGAATGTCCATTAAACATAGCTCGTGGATAGTGATTCATCCAATCATTAGTCGCTATGATCTGAGCACTACTATAGTTATTTATAGCTTCACCTTTGGTAATCTCCTTGCGGAGAAACCGGTTATTGATCTCATTGGATCCACGTTCCCAAGGGGAATACGGATCAGCATAGAAAACATGATCGTGAACTTGTGTTAACTCACTAAATTCTGAACCGTTGTCAGAGGTTATTGTCTTAAAGATGCGATAGTAAGCATCTGTGCCCATTTTCTGGCGTAAATTTATAAAGAACTGATTTACTGCATGCGCAGTTTTACCAGCAATTTTACTCGTGATATTAACTCGTGAAAGGCGATCAGTCATTACTAGTACAACACTGTCATTACCGTTTTTCTGTCCCTGAACTGTATCTAGTTCCCAATGGCCAATTTCGGACCGTTGGTCCGCAGTTTGAGGTCGTTGAGCAATATTAGGCCCTAAGCACCTTTTAGCTTGCGGATGAGTTCGATGATGCTTACGTTTAGGTTTTTCAAAGAGGTCTAAATTGGACGTACGAAGCACACCCTCATTAATCCATTGATATAAAGTTACAACCGACTTTGGGATCAGGGTGCCATCATTCATTAAATCTCGAGCCTTATAAATAACCGCTTGTGGGGAGTAATGGTGGTCGTCAAACTCACCAAGCATTAGCTGATCAGCTAATCGTAAAAATTGCTTTGAAGAATAATATAAGCGACGACGACCAGAATGGCGGTGATGTTCAAGATATGTGGCCTGACCAGCTTCATAACTATAGATGTAGTAAGAATATTCGTAAATCTTACCATTAGATTTTTGACGACGAAGTTGGCGGACCGTACCACGGTTGAGCTCGTTATTAATTGTTTGATGATTAACTCCTAATTGGCGACCAATTGCGCGATTGGAAAGTCCTTGCGACTTTAAAGTCGCAATCATCACACGTTCTTCTTTAGTAAGATGAGCATTCTTTTTATGAGTAGTCAATAAACTAGTAGACATGGTATCATTTAAGTGCGTCATTTGACGGACATCCTTTCATATAGGTTTGGTTCACTTAATATGATACCTGATGTCACGCCGAATGGCGTTTTTTATTTACCACCAACTGGGTGGCTAACTTCATTCTATAATCCACCATTTAAAAAATGCGAATTGCTTCTTTTTACGTATATATATTAAAGAGTATATAAAAGAGGAGCAAAATAATATGAACCATTTAAACCACTTTCATGTATTGCAAAACACTTGCTTAGTAGGCTTAACGATAGCGTCAACGATCCTTTCGCTATCGTTAAATACTCCACCAGTTCTAGCTGTATCCCAAGAGCCAATTACGCAGCCCGTATCTAACGCAAATAATCAGAAAGAACGTGTCCAGATCAAACGTGTAATTTATTTTCATCTCTTAAATGAAGTTAAAAAAGTGGAACAAATGTCTTATGCTCACCGTGAAGTAACGAATAATCCCACCCAAAAGGCAATATGGATAATTGAACCTTTTGAAGAAGTTGATATTCCTGATCAACCTGGTTTTAAACCATCAATGGATAAGATTCCGACTGTTACAGAAATAGAGGATTTACCACAATTAAAAAGTACAGTAAATGTTTATTATCAGCCCCTCAATAAAGATGAAGTGACAAAAAAGGACAGCAAAGAGAATACGTTGGCAGAAAAGAAGGCGGTGGAAAAAGCAACAGAGAATAAAAAAGAGGAAAAGAAAGATTCGCAGGATAATTACCCCGTGGAAGAAGATCTGGGGGATGATAGTCAGGTCACGGGAAATTATGGGGAGGTAAATAATACAAGAAAGCAGCAAAATTTGCACCAACGGGTAACGGGCATTAATAATCGACTAAATCGTTCACATCGGAATTCGCGTAAAAACGATAACTCTGACCAGCAAATACTTCCACAAACGGGAAATGAGACCGATAATTTAACGACTTTTCTTGGTTTGGGGATAACGATAATGGTCGCGGGGATGAGTCTTTTTTCGTTAAAGAAGGCGCACAAAAAGAAATAAAACAAAAAAACTTGATAAAAGGACTTGCATTTTTAATTTTCTAATAGTATTCTAATGTTATTGAAAAACGAAATGGAGGAAACTAAAATGCAAATTTACAATAAATCGATTATTCATTACCTAACCTCCACCTCAACCACAACAACAATTACCGTGGTTGAGTAATTTTAATATCTCTTAAATCTGTTAGCAATAGCTATTCAAGATGTCTCAACCACTTATCAAAAATTGACAAGGGTTGGCTAGGGACATTTTGGGTAGCTTTTTTATTTAAAGTGAGGTTAGAATGATGGATAATCAGAAAAATGAAGTTAAATTAAATCGGACAATGACTCCCGGACAAATGGAAATGATTGCAATTGGTGGGACAATTGGTAGTGGTCTTTTCATGGGAGCCACATCAACTATTAAATGGACTGGTCCTTCTGTCCTATTAGCATATGCCTTTGTAGGTTTAGTCCTGTATGGTGTTATGCGTGCGTTAGGGGAAATGATCTATATCAGTCCAGGAACTGGTTCCTTTGCGGACTATGGATCTAAATATATTCATCCCTTAGCTGGATACCTGACAAAGTGGAGTAACGTCTTTCAATTTATCATTGTTGGTATTTCAGATATTATTGCCATGAGTCAATATCTTAATTATTGGTGGCCTAACTTACCAGACTGGATTTCTGGGTTAGTAATGATCATTATCTTAACTCTTGCGAACCTTGCATCTGCTAAGGCGTATGGCCGGTTGGAATTTTGGTTTGCGATGATTAAAGTTGTTACAATTATTGTTATGATCATTCTTGGATTGTTAGTAATTGTCCTTGGGTTGGGTAACAATTGGCATCCGGTTGGAATTTCCAATTTATGGTCACATGGTGGATTCTTTACTGGTGGATTCATGGGATTCATGTTCTCACTATCTGTGATTGCTGGATCCTATCAAGGAATTGAATTACTTGGTATTACTGCTGGTGAAGCCGCTTCACCACGCCATGCGATTGTTAAGTCAGTTAAATCTGTTATTTGGCGGATTTTAATTTTCTATATTGGGGCAATTTTCGTTATCGTTTCCATTTATCCATGGGACGAATTAAAAGCAGTTGGATCACCATTCGTTGAGACATTTACTAAAGTTGGTATTACTGGAGCAGCTGGAATCATTAACTTTGTTGTTTTGACTGCTGCATTGTCCGGTGCCAACTCAGGAATCTACAGTGCTAGTCGGATGCTTTTCAAGCTTTCAGTTGACGGTGAGGTTCCTAAGGTCTTTAGTAAATTGTCAAAGCGGGTTGTACCAAATGTTGCAATCTTAACAATTTCATTCTGGATTTTTCTTGGCTTTATTGTTAACATGCTTATATCAATGTTTAATGCAGCCTCTGCTAATATCTTCGTGATTGTATATAGTTCAAGTGTACTTCCTGGAATGGTACCTTGGTTTATTATTTTGATTTCAGAATTAAACTTCCGGCGTAATAATCCGGCTGAGTTAAAGGATCACCCATTCAAGATGCCGCTTTATCCAGCATATAACTACTTTAGTTTGATTGCGCTAAGTGTTATCTTACTGTTTATGTTCTTTAACCCAGATACACGGATTTCGGTTAGTGTTGGGGCAGTCTTCTTAGTTATCATGAGCATTATCTACAAGTTAAGAACTCAGCGCCAAGATAAATTAGCATAAAGAATAAGTACTCTCGAAACAGATTGTTTTGGGAGTATTTTCTTTTATCGCTTAAAATGATAAAATACTTTTACGAACATACGTTTAAGAGGAAAGGTATTTTAGAAACATGCGATTTCGATTCAATAAAAAGACCCAGTATTTACTTTTAGCTTTAGTAGCGATTCTCGGCATTGGTAGTTTTTCCCAGCCATCTGACAAGGGAAGCACCTTACCACAGGGAATCCAACGGGTAGCATCTTGGCGCCATTCCAGCAACAATAATCGATCATCTTCTTTTACGCCGCCAACCCAAGAGCAGGCTACGAGTGTTCTTTCTAATGGCGTCCGTCAGCAGTTAGGAACATCTGACATAAAATGGAATGGTTACGGAGCGTTTATTTTAAATAACAATCAGACAGCGCTGAACGCAAATATTAATAATGCGCCATACGCTGTTAATCGACGTGATTCGCGTGGACGAGCATGGCAGGGAGACGCCTGGCTCAATCGAACAACACGCCAGTATCGTAATCGGAATGAAACTGGGAATGGGGCCACTAATTGGAAGCCAGCTGGATTTTTACAAGCCCACAACTTAAAAGGTGGTATCTCCCATGCTTATGATCGAGGACACTTACTAGGATATGCATTAGTAGGTGGTATCCGTGGTTTTGATGCTTCGGAGTCAAATTCTGCTAATATTGCAACGCAAACTGCTTGGGCCAACGAAGCTCGAAGCAGTACATCAACCGGGCAAAACTACTATGAAGGTTTAGTGCGAAAAGCTCTGGATCAAAATAAACAAGTTCGTTATCGGGTAACTGACGTATATGATGGTAATAATTTAGTGCCTTCTGGTGCCCATATTGAGGCCAAATCAAAGGATGGCAGTTTGCAATACAATGTCTTTGTCCCCAATGTGCAAAACAATATCAGTATAAATTATGCAACAGGGGCAGTAACACAAGTGAACACGAATTAAAAAACTATGTAATTAGAATAATCCCTCAATACTTCATTTAATTAAAGTATTGGGGGTTCTTTATCATATGCATATAAAACTAGCGTAGAAACAAAATATTTCGATGGTCACTTGCAAAATTGGTTTAAATAAACGAAAATAAAAAGAGTTAATATTGTTTAGAAAAGGACTACGCCAATGACAGATTCAGATCTAAAAAAGATTCATATTGTTTTTAATGGTCAGGATACTCCACCATTAAAGATTAGCCAGCTTTTTGATGCTAATAAGTTCAATCGTTTAACAGCAGTTACTGGTAACGTGACTGCCAACTTTATTAATCAGTATCTAAGTCGATTCATTAAAGTCGAAGTTGCACTGAGCAGCCCTGAAAATTATGAAGCTAAAACTGGTGATGAAGTGATCACTAAGGTTGCTTTAACTAATGCATTGCTATCTGCTGCTAATAAAAAGCCTGCTAAAGTCTTTGAAGCATTAACTAGTGACAATCAAGCAAACGTGTTGAACAATCTTTTTCAAGTTGCAATTGCACCAACCCAGGCTATCCATTCACGTTTTTACCTCCTAAGTAATTCCGAGACCCATGATACTCGTGTGATTTTGGGAAGTCTTAACTTGGACAGTGCTTCATTTGATAAAGAGCGTAACCAATATGAAGAAATATTAGTCTTTGATGATGACATTCGGCTATTTCAAAATCTTGATAACCACTATAAGAATGACATCAAGCCAGTATTACGACCATTTTTTACTGAAAATCTTTTAAATGCAGCACAAAATCAAATTGATGAGAGCTTGAAAGATACTAAAGGAACTAAGAATGCGGTTGTAATTCTTGATAATGAAGTTACAGATCAAATCGCAGCGGCAGATATGACCGACTTGATTAGTCATGACGTTCAAAAACAAATTGATGAAAATAAAATTCCCGCAATGATTACTAAGTCGATGCGAGATATTACGACTAACCGCTCTCAAGATAAAGAAGAAGCAGAACGACAAATTCAACAACACGATACAATTTATACTTTGCAAAAAACGGCCGTATCGCCACGAGCAGCTAAGCCAAAATTGAAATCGCGCGAAAAGATTTTTAAACAAGTTCAGGATGCATTGATTAGTGGTATGACACCACAACAACGGTCAGCAGAGAAGAAGTATACAACGTTCTTATATGACCGTCCGATGGAAAGAAATCTGGTTAACAATAATAGTGGCCTGTACGTACCGAATGATACAGGCACGCACCCAATTCAATTTGGGAAGATTGCGACTATTAGTCAAATTCGTGATGGCTTAAAGAGTATTGATGCGGTATTAAAAGGATATCAGCAATACGTTGTTGACTACAATGATGATTATGGCAAGCGATTCTATGAAGCTATTTTATATAGTTTTACGGCACCATTTTTATGGGAAATTCGTGCGAAAGCTAGTTTGAATCCTGAAGATGGTAATGATATTCCTAACTTCTTGATTCTAGGAGCAACTGCTGGTTCTGGAAAGTCAACTCTATTACGAATTATTAATCAATTGACATGGAATACTGATCGGTCATTAATTGATTTTGGGACTATCTATCCTACAGATACACCGCAGAAAAAAGCAAAAACTGTTGATGCAATCGAGCACTACATGAAGCTTGGAAGTTCATACCCCGTTTTAATGGATGAGATTGAACCATACTTCTTCCAACAGGATCAATATAGTCGGCACTTAGTTGTTGATACGATGAATGAATTGGTTAACAATCCACATGCAATTGCGCCATTAATCGGAACAACTAACTATGATTCTGGTTTTACTATGCTACGTGAAACTGCACGACGGACTTATTATCTTCAAATTGATAAGGTTATTGATGACCAGCAAAAAGGTGAAGCCAATAAATATATCTATAACGTACGACAAACCTTAAATAATACGTTGTTTAAGGACTTTGTAATGCGGATGGCAAGCTTACTAGAGGACGATGAAACGCCATGGCGCGCATTCGATGAAAAGACTGGTAAACTTGACTTCTTGGCAAATACCCGTAAGATTTTCCGCGATTACTATCAAATGGCGGATATGGAAATACCTCCTTACTTTGCAGATGAAATCTGTGATGACTTTAAGGAAAGTTCGCGTAACCGGTGGGCTAAACTTTACCTAACACAAGAAGAAGACTTTAAATACCGCCAGCAAGATCAAAGTTTGTTATTTGATATTTCGAAACTTAATACTTTTAATGGCTTTACTGCCGATAGTATTGAAAAGTACCGAAATGCATTACCAATTGAACTTTGTGTAGATGGTATCAATGGCAAGCGTGGCAAATTTGTGGAAATTAAAGCTGATGAATTCTTTAAATGGATTGGTGAACGCAACCCATATGCTGAAGATACTGCGGAAAACGAAGCAAATAATGAGGAAATGTTAACTACGAATACAGCTGAAAAAGTTACAGAATCGCCTGTTAAAGAACAAAAGAAGGGATTCTGGGCACGATTATTTGGCTAATATAAAAAGGTCTAGGACGCAAATAGCATTCAAGACCTTTTTATTTACTATTAATTTTTTGTGCCCTTTGTTTCGGATGATGTTTCAGATTTTCAAGCCGATTTACCAAGGGTTTTGCATATTTTATGTAGAGTGGATTACGAAGGAGCCAGTTGTGAAAACGCGGTGAAATGTTAGTGATACACCATATTGTGAGGAGGAAGAATGGAACCTGCGGAATTACAGGGAGAAGTATCCCAATTATCCCACCAACGAATGAAATGCTCCCTAACAAGATCCATCCAAGTTTTAATACTAATTTTATGATCATTAAGAATTCCTCCTTTCTTTCATATTAAAGTTACTACCATTCTATCATGTGCGAACGAAAAAAGGGTGGGGAGCTGCTTAAGTTTTTATTACATTTAAGTTAAGGAGAGAAATAAATTGACACCTAAATTTCAAGAATAAGTTAGCCACTGGACTCAAATAAATAATACTGACCAATTGATTATTGGTTGATGGAGCTGTGATATCTCTTGGTAGAAGGCCTTACGATAGATATCCATTGACGAATGTCCATTAAACATAGCTTGTGGATAGTGATTCATCCAATCATTAGTCGCTATGATCTGAGCACTACTATAGTTATTTATAGCTTCACCTTTGGTAATCTCCTTGCGGAGAAACCGGTTATTGATCTCATTGGATCCACGTTCCCAAGGGGAATACGGATCAGCATAGAAAACATGATCGTGAACTTGTGTTAACTCACTAAATTCTGAACCGTTGTCAGAGGTTATTGTCTTAAAGATGCGATAGTAAGCATCTGTGCCCATTTTCTGGCGTAAATTTATAAAGAACTGATTTACTGCATGCGCAGTTTTACCAGCAATTTTACTCGTGATATTAACTCGTGAAAGGCGATCAGTCATTACTAGTACAACACTGTCATTACCGTTTTTCTGTCCCTGAACTGTATCTAGTTCCCAATGGCCAATTTCGGACCGTTGGTCCGCAGTTTGAGGTCGTTGAGCAATATTAGGCCCTAAGCACCTTTTAGCTTGCGGATGAGTTCGATGATGCTTACGTTTAGGTTTTTCAAAGAGGTCTAAATTGGACGTACGAAGCACACCCTCATTAATCCATTGATATAAAGTTACAACCGACTTTGGGATCAGGGTGCCATCATTCATTAAATCTCGAGCCTTATAAATAACCGCTTGTGGGGAGTAATGGTGGTCGTCAAACTCACCAAGCATTAGCTGATCAGCTAATCGTAAAAATTGCTTTGAAGAATAATATAAGCGACGACGACCAGAATGGCGGTGATGTTCAAGATATGTGGCCTGACCAGCTTCATAACTATAGATGTAGTAAGAATATTCGTAAATCTTACCATTAGATTTTTGACGACGAAGTTGGCGGACCGTACCACGGTTGAGCTCGTTATTAATTGTTTGATGATTAACTCCTAATTGGCGACCAATTGCGCGATTGGAAAGTCCTTGCGACTTTAAAGTCGCAATCATCACACGTTCTTCTTTAGTAAGATGAGCATTCTTTTTATGAGTAGTCAATAAACTAGTAGACATGGTATCATTTAAGTGCGTCATTTGACGGACATCCTTTCATATAGGTTTGGTTCACTTAATATGATACCTGATGTCACGCCGAATGGCGTTTTTTATTTACCACCAACTGGGTGGCTAACTTCATTCTATAATCCACCAAATAAATTGACATTTTATACAATTAGCTATTTATCAAACCACCAACATATGAATCAACTGTTTAATTATATTGCTATTATCATCTTTGTCCTTCTGATTGCAGTAATGGCATTTTTATATTTACGGCATCGCCTTATTACCCGTTATCGTGATTTAGGGATAATTTTCTTTTTGCTATTATTACTCTTTATTGGCTTTCAAGTTACCGATATGGAAAAAAGTACGACCCAGCAATCTCAAACAACTCAAATGATTCCTTTTATTAAGGCAGTTGCTCGGGATCATGATGTTTCTCCACAAAAAGTAGTTGTTAACTCCACGATTCTAACGGATGGGATTCTTGTCCGGATTGAAGATCGCGATTATCGCGTCAATTTAAGTCAAACGGGAGATAACTATACCCTTACACGAGCACATGTTGTTAATCATCAAGTTAATTTAATGAAGTAGGAGAGAGACATGGATAATTATTCATTGATCATTATAAAATTTGTTCTTGGAATGTTATGTTTGATTCTTCAGATTAATTTACTGGGAAAGGGGAATCTCGCACCAACTTCTGCTATTGATCAAGTTCAAAATTATGTTTTAGGTGGGATCATTGGCGGAATCATTTACAACGGTGAGATTTCCGTTCTTGAGTTTATAATGGTACTTTTGATTTGGACATTAATTGTATTTATTGTAAAGTTTGCAAAGGATCATAATATTTGGGTAAGAAGAATCATTGATGGACGGCCACAAATATTAATCCAAAACGGCAAAGTATTGGTTGAGAATTGTATGCGGGCAGGGATCAGTGCTAATGACCTTATGTTTCGTCTTCGTGGTCATGGAATCTATGAAGTTGCTAAGGTTAAAAGCGGAATTTTAGAACAAAATGGTCAGCTTGTAATCATCGAAAATGATGAAGCAAATGTTCGCTTCCCATTAATTAATGAT
The DNA here is from genome assembly GCF_034259105.1 of Limosilactobacillus reuteri. Classification (NCBI taxonomy): domain Bacteria; kingdom Bacillati; phylum Bacillota; class Bacilli; order Lactobacillales; family Lactobacillaceae; genus Limosilactobacillus; species Limosilactobacillus reuteri. The sequence goes on from NZ_CP139478.1 coordinate 1,068,162, forward strand.
GGCCAGATTAATATTGATGTAATGGAATTGATTCATCATGATGAACAGTGGGTATTTGAACAAATTCATAAAGCAGGTTATGACAGTGTTGATGACATCTATCTTGGAGAATATATTAATGGCAAATTAACTTTAATACCATATCCAAAAGCTTAAAAGATCATCCTCTTTATAATTTTCAAGCGTATAATAAGAGTAAAATACAAAATGAAATGATAAGAAGATGATTTGATGAAAAAATCGTTCAAAATTGCCGGAATTAGTATTGGTAGCCTAATTCTTTTTGCTTTTGGTATTCAAGGTTTCTTATTACGCGGAACTCCTGGTCAGCACCTTTCACCACAAAATTATCAAAGTAACCTGGAGTATTCTTCTATTCCCACCTTGCTTATTCCTGGTTGGGGTGGAAGCACAATTACTTATAATAAGATGATTAAGTACTATCAGCAAAAAAATATTGCGCAAAAAGTTTTAACGATCTGGGTTGCCCCTAATGGACGTATCTGGACTGAGGGGGACTTTCACGGGCAAAAGAATGCCTTAATTCAAGTTTTATTTACTTGGAACTATAATGGTACCTACCATCCACAGATCAAGCAATTAACGGGTGTTCTAAATTATTTGCAGAAACACTATCATATGCAGAAAATTAATGTTGTTGCCCATTCATATGGGGGAACAGAATTTATTCACGCTTATATGGGCTCAAAATATCTTCAAGACCATATGCGGTTAAATAAAGTAGTCTTTTTAGGGGTACCAGTTGAAGAAAGCCTTAGCGATCAGTTAAAATACCGCTATCATTTGGTTGATAAATCGACGGACAAGAATTTTCACCAATTATTTTTGGAGATGAAAAATTGGCAGCTGAATTATCCTGTTGAGATTTATAATTTAATGGGTAGTGAAGAAGACAGTAAAACAACTGATGGTGCTGTTCCGCATATCCAATCAGAAATGTTAAAATCATTAATTAAAGCCCATCCATCAATTGAGTATCATCAAAAAGTGTATCCCCAAACCACTCACTATCAATTACATCATCGAACAAAAATTTTAAACAGTATCGCTAACATTTTATGGGGAAGGAATTAAAATGAATAAAGAACACGGTCAAGTAACAGGAATTATATGGCGTGGACCTGATGATTTAGCCCTATACCAACGATTAAAAGAATATGCAGATAAAAAAGGTATCTCAGTTTCAAAGGCAGCTAAGCAGTTAATTATTACCGCTCTCAATAAAGATTAAAAAATCCTAATTGGTGAAGAGCATAATTCCATGATAGAATTTTAATTGAACAAAAATTAAAGGGGAGTTCACTTAATGACAAATCAAAAAAGTAAGACAGTATATTTCTGTGCAGGATGGTTTACTGACAAGCAAAATAAAGCTTACGCAGACGCGATGAATGCGATTAAAGCTAATCCTACAGTAGATGTAGAAAATTCTTATGTACCATTACAACACCAATATAAAGGATTGCGGGTTGATGAACATCCAGAGCTTTTGCAAGATCGCGAATGGAGTACAGCAACTTACAACGGTGATCGTGTCGGAGTTTCAACTTCTGATATGCTGTTAGCAGTCTACATTCCTGAAGAAGAGGATGTAGGAATGGGTGTTGAATTAGGAATGGCACGCGCACTAGGCAAATATATTATGGTAGTGATTCCTGATGAGGACTTTGGTAAACCAATTAATTTAATGAGTTGGGGAATTGCAGATAATTTCATTAAAATGTCAGAACTTCCTAATTACGATTTTAATAAACCATCTTACAATTTCTACGATGGTGGAGTATATTAAGAAAAAAGATGTGCGATTTCAACTCGCGCATCTTTTTTTGAATGCTAGTTTACATAATATCTCTAACGGTTAATAAATTGATGCTCAATCTCTGACAATAGACCAGCATGATTGTTATCGTATTTTGTCACTTTATCAGCAACTTTCAGCAGATCAGCAGTGGCGTTTTTCATTGCATATCCATAACCAGCTTTTGATAGCATCTCAATATCATTTGAAGTATCCCCGAAAGCAACTACTTGATCTAGGGTTCCGTTTAAGTAGTTTTCAACTAGTCTTTTTAATCCCAAGGCCTTATTTACACCTGCTGGTAGGATATCAATACCATAAGCCCCACTATAAGTTGCTTGAATTAAGCCTGAAAACTGTTCATTTAATTGATTTACATATCCTTGGATAATAGTTTGGGGTAATTTGCGTTTGGCCCAGCCAATGTTTAAGTTGTAGATTGGTTCAGTGATTTTTTGAAGATCAGAAAAATATGTGTGGTGGGGATAAAAAGGGACTGGAACATCTCGATACTGCTCAGCCAGGATTGTTTGTGTTTCGCCAGATAAAGATAAGATATCAGGGTTAGGAAACGTATGCTTAATAAAAGTATGAAGCTGTTGCAGTGTCGTAATTGAATGAGTCTTGCCGTAGACAGATTTGCCGTTTATTATCAGCCGTCCGCCATTTTCTGCTACAAATTCTTTTACAAGTGGACAAGGCTGAAAGATCGTAGACAATGCATCGTAACTATTCCCACTCGCAATAATAAAGTGGTAGTTTTGTTGTTGTAATAGTTCAATATCTTTATTTAAACGGTTAACGTCAAATTTATCATTATCATCTAGTAAGGTACCATCAACATCGATCGCAATAAAACGATATTTTCCCATTTAATTACCTCTCTGAAACACTAATTTGTAGAAGAATCTTATGGCTTTTCTACGGAAGTTTGACTTTTAAGTCGTTGCTTTAACTGTGCATTTTCTTTTTGCAGTTGATCAATCTTTTTCTGATACTTTTTTAATTCGTCCTTACTAACACGCGATGATTGTAATTCTTTTAATTGCTTATTAGTTTTGAGGTGATTGGAAAATGATAGTAAGTAAATAATAATAGCCCCAATAAGTAAACAGATAAAAATTAGCAGCACCAGGGGCGTTTTTACTTGGGCTCCAAAAAGATTGACTACTACGGATGCTGTATTTAATAGTGCAAAGATTGCAATTATAATTAGAATAACGATTGAAACAATGGTTGTGGATTGCTTTTTCATGGAAAATTCCCCCTCATATTTTTAGTGACATATCTATTATATTAACTTAAGAAGTGCTGGTAAAGGAGAAGGGGGAATAAATAAGCGTCATCGGTATTTGTACTTTTTAAATAAAATTGACAAATTATCTTTATTTTTTTAATAAATGCGCTAAAATAGAAATATAAGGCGTCCTTAGTGTAATGGATAGCACATGAGATTTCGGTCCTCATGATCCGAGTTCGACTCTCGGGGGACGCATTTTTGTAAGATTGTATAAAAAAGAAGCTCCGATAAAGCGCTGATATAGCGGCATTTCATCGGAGCTTTTGTTTAGTTAAAATGGTATGAAATGGTGAAAGTTTGTAAAGTTGGGGAACATTTGGGGAACATCGGCAATTTTTGTGCACTAAAAATAATCATTGCCGTAAATTTATTGGTGATTATTTCGAGAAAATTTCACAAAGTAAACAAAAGCAGGATAAAGCAATTTATTTAAAAATGCGCCATCAAATCAAGATGCTACAAGCTCTTGGTCCTGTGTTACATACCCCACAAGCAAAAAAATTAAAGGGTTATAGGTATCAACTATAGGAGTTACGACCTATGCCGGAAAGAGTATTTTATGGAGTGTGGAAGAAAAATAATTTTGTATTATTAAATCATTATACTAAGGAAAAGGATGAAACAGATCCTCGTCAGATAGGAAGAGCCTTGTCGCTACTTGACGATTGGTACGGAAGGAAGGGCAAATAATGAGAAAATGGGAAGATATAGATAGGCATCAAACGGTTGCAACAAAAGAGGAATTATCGATTATTGATACCTTGTCTTTTTTAGAAGCACAAAGAATTAAACAGGGCATTTCGCAAACAGAATTTGCCAAAAAATCGATATGACACAACCTCAATTGGCTAAAATCGAGAATTTAGATTCAATTCCAACGCTGCCTACATTAAATAAATATGCTGCAATAATTGGAAGCTAAGCAAAGGAACAACAACTATCTATTGATTTAGAGAAAAAGAAAGGCAAGAAGTGATCTATGGCCGAGTTAAATACTTATCTAAAAAATCCATTACAATTTTAAATATCTGTGGTTGAAGGAATCTTACATCCATGTGACTTGCACCTTCAATTTCGTATAATTCAGCAGGAACGTTGTTTTCAACTAATGCATCATAAAGCTTTTCACTATCTTTGATTGGAACAACGACATCTTCTGTCCCATGAAAGATAAGAAAGGGCGTAGAATTAGAATTTACATAGGTGAGGGGATTTGCGGCAGAATCAAGCTCAGGAGCGTTTTCAGGCTCAGCGCCAAGCAAGTTACGGTAAACAAAATCAAAATCGTTTGATGCACTTCCTGTTTTAGCGGTTAAGGGATCAACCACACCATAAAAAGGAACTGCTACTTGAACATCACTAGAGTAATCTAAATTAGCATCCTTGTCGAATTGGTTAAGACCGTTAGTAACACCTAGCATACTTGCCATATGACCACCAGCTGATTCTCCCATCGCAATAAACCGATTAGGATCAGCTTGAAAGCGCTTGGCATTAGCTCTTATATAACGAATGGCAGCCTTAGCATCTTCCAATTGCCCAGGAAACTGAACTTTATTGCTATCACGATATTCGACACCAACAATAATATAACCATGCCGAGCAAAATCAACCAAATTCGGCAGATGAACATTGTGATCAGTATCCATCCAGCCACCACCAGCAAACCAAAAAATTACTGGATAACGTGTATCATCATTAGTTTGAAAATGCCGAATGACTGAAAGCTTCAAATCTCGCGTTGTATTACCAAGCCATCCAGGAACTTGCGTATACGTAATATCTGAATCTAGCCATAAACCGTCACGTACTTGATCAACTTTAAGCGTATGTTTCATGATAAAAACTCCTTTTAAAATACTTTTGACATAGACTTCAGCAATAGTATTACATAAATCTTTTAAAACATAAATCAAAAGTATTAGTTTTGTTTAGAAAAAGTTTTATTAAACCTGAAATGTCAATTTAAATTAGAAAAAAGGTGAAAGTTGTTCTTCTGTGACATGACTCAAGAATACTTCTAATGGTGTACGATAATTAAGAGATTTTCGTGGGATATTGTTGCGACGATGCATTAGCTGAGTGACTAGTTCGTCTGGTAAATCGCGAAAATCTAGCTTTTTACTAAGACCATCACGACGCAAGAGGCCGTTATTATTTTCGTTTAACCCTCGTTGATTGGGAGCACCGACTTCCGCAAAATAGGTGTGAAGATCATACTTATTGGCTATTTCTCGCCATCCAGCAAATTCTTTCCCGTTCCTAAATTTCAAGAATAAGTTAGCCACTGGACTCAAATAAATAATACTGACCAATTGATTATTGGTTGATGGAGCTGTGATATCTCTTGGTAGAAGGCCTTACGATAGATATCCATTGACGAATGTCCATTAAACATAGCTCGTGGATAGTGATTCATCCAATCATTAGTCGCTATGATCTGAGCACTACTATAGTTATTTATAGCTTCACCTTTGGTAATCTCCTTGCGGAGAAACCGGTTATTGATCTCATTGGATCCACGTTCCCAAGGGGAATACGGATCAGCATAGAAAACATGATCGTGAACTTGTGTTAACTCACTAAATTCTGAACCGTTGTCAGAGGTTATTGTCTTAAAGATGCGATAGTAAGCATCTGTGCCCATTTTCTGGCGTAAATTTATAAAGAACTGATTTACTGCATGCGCAGTTTTACCAGCAATTTTACTCGTGATATTAACTCGTGAAAGGCGATCAGTCATTACTAGTACAACACTGTCATTACCGTTTTTCTGTCCCTGAACTGTATCTAGTTCCCAATGGCCAATTTCGGACCGTTGGTCCGCAGTTTGAGGTCGTTGAGCAATATTAGGCCCTAAGCACCTTTTAGCTTGCGGATGAGTTCGATGATGCTTACGTTTAGGTTTTTCAAAGAGGTCTAAATTGGACGTACGAAGCACACCCTCATTAATCCATTGATATAAAGTTACAACCGACTTTGGGATCAGGGTGCCATCATTCATTAAATCTCGAGCCTTATAAATAACCGCTTGTGGGGAGTAATGGTGGTCGTCAAACTCACCAAGCATTAGCTGATCAGCTAATCGTAAAAATTGCTTTGAAGAATAATATAAGCGACGACGACCAGAATGGCGGTGATGTTCAAGATATGTGGCCTGACCAGCTTCATAACTATAGATGTAGTAAGAATATTCGTAAATCTTACCATTAGATTTTTGACGACGAAGTTGGCGGACCGTACCACGGTTGAGCTCGTTATTAATTGTTTGATGATTAACTCCTAATTGGCGACCAATTGCGCGATTGGAAAGTCCTTGCGACTTTAAAGTCGCAATCATCACACGTTCTTCTTTAGTAAGATGAGCATTCTTTTTATGAGTAGTCAATAAACTAGTAGACATGGTATCATTTAAGTGCGTCATTTGACGGACATCCTTTCATATAGGTTTGGTTCACTTAATATGATACCTGATGTCACGCCGAATGGCGTTTTTTATTTACCACCAACTGGGTGGCTAACTTCATTCTATAATCCACCAATTCTTTCCCGTTATCAAAAGTAATTGATTTAACAAAGTGACGTGGCAGTTTAGCGAGCCATTGATCAAGCTGACAATTCACTGCTTCGTCTGTTTTATGATGAATATTAAGGACAATCATTACTTTGGATTGTCGCTCTACTAGCGTCATTACCGCTCCGCGGTGAGCTTTACCTTGAACTGTATCAGCTTCAAAGTGCCCAAATTCATGTTGGTAATGCGGAAAATCACGATATCGTTGATAGATACTGCGTCCTAATTGGCCAGCTTTACCACGATGTTCCACATAGCCATTGGGATGGCGTTTTCCTTTCATCGGTAGCTGTTTAACGGAAAAGCCATACTGATTGCGGGCAAACATGCGATAAAGGGTGCGCATACTGCAGCTAATTGGGTGTTCATGACGACCAATAATAGTATCAGGAGTCCAACCTGCCTTGATTTGCGCATGGATATAGTTAACTTCGATAGTTGGCAGTTGGGTCTGCTTCCGACCACAACGACGCTTATGACGCTGATAAGTCTGAAGATATTGGTCGATGGTTTTACCGTCGTTGAGGAAACGATAAACACGATAGATGGTTTCTTGACTACGCTGAAGTAATTTAGCAGCCCGATAAGCTTTAGTACCTTGATACCAAAAATCAGCTATGAGAGTTAATTCACGTGTGGTAAGATGTTTATAGGTCATTTGTGATTGCCTTTCTTTTGATTAGGGATATTCAAAAGTCTATCACAAATGGCTTTTTATTTTTTCTAACTTAATTTTACAAACGACGAAAGTTAAAAATAAGCATTAAATAAATTCTTTTGAGAAAGCTAAAAATTGATATTCTGGGGGGGAAAAAATTTTAAATTCAGTCGCATTAAAACTATAATTTTAATGACAGGTTAATTTTAAAATAAATCGTTCCCTCTTTACGTATTTACTAGCAACTTCGCTTATTTTATGGTTAGATTAAATTAATATATATTTATAAGGAGCGATCATCTATGGAAATTCAATACTGGGCTGATACAACGAGCACTTAAAGAATTAAAGATTGCCGATCAGACACCATTAAAATTTATATCATTTCAACTAGATCCAACGTTGCCAACAACAACTGATTTATCAATGACAGAATATTATGCAAAAGCTCATCAACTAACTAAGCAAGAAGCTGCTACACAAATACAAAAAATTGATCAACTTGCTGCCGATATTGATTTACCAATTAAAATGGAAAATGCGGTTCCTGTTAATACATTAGCTGCTCATCGCTTAATAAAATACATTGAAAGTTTAAATGACCAAGCATTACTTAATAAAGCTGTTAAACGCCTTTATCAACTTTATTTTAATGATAATGAATCAATCGCGGACTATGAAGCTCTAACTGGTGCAATGAATGAAATTGGATTACCTGTTGCTGATGTTAAAAAAGTTCTTGAATCTAATCAGTATGAAGATGAGGTTCGAAAAAACGAACGGCGCGCATTTATGATTGGAATGCCAAGTGCACCGTTATTTGTGATTAATAATAAGTATTCAATCACTGGTGCGCAACCTTACGAAGTATTTTTAGAAGCCTTGAAAAAAGTAAAAAATACAACTAAATAGGATTCAAGCAAATCAGAAGCTAATTTTCTGGTTTGCTTTTTTATTCCCCCTGCTCTATTTGTAAATAGAAAAACTGTAATTCTTTATAAATTCTAATCATCCGGGTAGAATAAGACTTGAGGAGGTCTTTAGAATGAAGGCAACAAAACTTATTGTAGGAATTATTATGATTGTGTTAGCCATTATTATATTTGTTCAATCGATTGTAAGAGGTTTTGGGAATCCTAATCCTGCAATCCATATTTATGCCGGAACAGCCGAATTAATTGTTTCGCTATTATATCTGGCATCAGGAATCGTCTATATCGCTACTTGTGGTATTGATAGTTTAGGTGGCGATATTGCTGGATTATCGATGATGCTAATCAGTTGGGTTTTAGGTTTGTTAACGTGTACTATCTATCTTCCATTGCAACTATGGGCATGGTTGGCTTTAATTATCGGAGTCGGCTTCTTTGTCTGGCATACTATGTTACGACATGAATAAATTATGCTAATTATTGGGCAATCCAATGATGTTCGCTTTTAGCCTACGTTATTAGATTGCCTATTTTTTCTAAATAAAAAAACAGCGAGTAATTTTACTCACTGTTTTAGACTAATTGGGCTAGCTGGATTCGAACCAGCGCATGACGGTACCAAAAACCGTTGCCTTACCGCTTGGCTATAGCCCAATTATATTAAAATGTTGAACAACTATTAAATTGTTCAGAACAACTATTAAATTGTTCAATGGAGGATACAGGGCTCGAACCTGTGACCCCCTGCTTGTAAGGCAGATGCTCTCCCAACTGAGCTAATCCTCCAAAAGTGACCCGTGCGGGATTTGAACCCACGATACCAGCGTGAAAGGCTGGTGTCTTAACCACTTGACTAACGGGCCATATTAAATTAATTAAAAGCGGGTAACGAGAATCGAACTCGCGACAACAGCTTGGAAGGCTGTGGTTTTACCACTGAACTATACCCGCATATCAGCAATGAATATTATATTATCAAGTTATCCTATAAAAAGCAATACTTTTTTCAAAAAAAGTTTGTTTTATTTCAAAAAACTAATTAATGGCTGCTTTAGTACCGCTTGTTACAAAGTAAAAATCAAATTTTGACTACAAAAAAACAGCTAAGAAGATTGCCTCTTAGCTGTTTAGCCAGATCGGGAAAACAGGATTCGAACCTGCGACCCCCTGGTCCCAAACCAGGTGCTCTACCAAGCTGAGCTATTTCCCGAAATAGTGCCGAGGACCGGGATCGAACCGGTACGGTTATCACTAACCGCAGGATTTTAAGTCCTGTGCGTCTGCCAATTCCGCCACCCCGGCATAATAGAACTGACTAAGCGGAAGACGGGATTCGAACCCGCGACCCCCACCATGGCAAGGTGATGTTCTACCACTGAACTACTTCCGCAAAAGTGACCCGTGCGGGATTTGAACCCACGATACCAGCGTGAAAGGCTGGTGTCTTAACCACTTGACTAACGGGCCATTTTTTAAATATATTAAACAACTTTTCTCAAAATTGTTAACTCGTCTTTCACAACGTTATTAATAATAACAACTGATCTATAAAATAGCAAGAACTTTTTTTATTTTTTCTAAAAAGTTCTTGCTATTGTTATATTTTCCGGCTCTACGTCAAGTAGTGTTGATACGCAAATATGAATTTTCGCCAATTAAATTGGTCTAGTTAGAATCGTCATTCGTGGCGGTTCTTTTTAGTTAGTTTGAATTTGGTGGCCAATAATTAAATAAATCCGCGTTTTAAATGCCGTAAAGTAACGATAACCACAGGCAACTCGTTTGATAGTTTTAATTCGATTATTAATCCCTTCGGTTCGACCATTTGAGAACTTCGTCTCAAAGCCACGCTTAATTCCCTCTTTATAGCGCGCTAAAACTTGACAACGGTGGATTGTATAATGGCTGACACTGTCTGGCCGGAGTTTAAGTAATTGAAAGAAAGTTGTAAAATCACGTTGATTGTAAGCACGCTTCAAGGATTGAATAAAATTATAGGTGGCTCTTAACTCTTGGTCATACGCTAACATTAAGTCTAAGATCATAATGGAATTAACAACGCGATTAAAATAACGTCCTTCGTAATAAACTTTTGTACTTAAATTTTCCCGATCTTGAAGAAATAGCCGCCAATAACGTTTAAGGCGCCGAGCTTGTTTCTGCTCCGCAGAATCACCTTTTCGCAAACGATTGAAGACATGAATTCGCACATGATTCATCGTATCATTAAGGTGTTTGGCAATATGAAAGCGATCATAGATGATTTGAGCACAAGGAAAAACGGTTTTAACTAGTTGATCATAAGCAGCGTTCATATCCATTACCAGATATTTTACCCGGCAACGGGCAGCACGTGTAAACTGTTGATAATGCTTAAATAAACTACGTAATCGCCGATCTTCAAGGAGTTCAAATAAGCAACTCCGATCACCATCAACAGCGATGAAACTCATCTTACCTTTAGCGCTCCGCATTGATTTAAATTCATCAATACATAGTGTTTCCGGTAGATAGTTTAAATTCGGCTTGTATTGATCAGCGAGGTCCAAAAGGACCCGCTGGACCGAAGCTTCACTGATAAACAAATCATGGGCAATATCTTTAATTGTTTGAATTCGCGTTAACCGAAGAATAATTTCACGCCTTAAATCACGACTAATTGTTCGTTGCTTTTCAAAAAGATAACTAGTCGCATTAAATGTTGTATGGCAGTCAGGACATTGAAAACGTTGAGTATTAACAAGCAACATTAATGGTTGAGCCCTAAATTGTCCATATTTGTATTTAGCTTGATAAAAACCATATTTTAAGATTTGTCCACGATTAATAACGCCACAATTTGGACAAGCACGCGGGATATAAGAAAGGGTACAGGATATTTGTGCCACCCGAACGTTTTTAATTGATTTATATTTAAGCCAATGATGAGGAAAATTTAAATGAGGGTCTGTTAAATTGAGGAGAGTCCTTGTATCATTATCCATGGAGGTTACCTTCTTTACTATGTGATTTGGCGATTTCATTGTATCAGAGGGCATGCCTCTTTTTTAGTTTAAAAACAAAAAATCTAGTATTGGTATAGAAAGTGATATTTCTATATCAACACCAGATATTGTAGAGCCTATTTTCCTTCTAAAAGACAGCAAAAAGACTGAAAAATCTCATTTCTCAGTCTTTAAAATTTATATTCTTAAATTAAATGTACCCCCTTATCAACATAAATGGTGTCGCCAGTAACTCCAGTTGATAAATCGCTCATTAAGAATGCACACACGTTCCCAATTTCGCTAATAGTTACATCTTCTCCATCAACAGTTCTTGCTTGGGACATCCTTAAAAGTTCATCATGACCTTTAATACCTGTAACTGCTAATGTCTTAACCGCTCCAGCAGAGATTGCATTAACACGGATTCGTTTTTGTCCTAAATCCCGTGCTAAATAGCGAACACTAGCTTCAAGGGCAGCTTTAGCAATTCCCATTACATTATAGTTAGGAATAGCACGTTCAGAGCCAAAATAGGTTAAGGTAACAATACTTGCAGGAGTATTTAATAGGTTTAGCTGATTAGCAAGTTTAGTGACAGCAATAAGGGAATAAGAAGAAATATCTTGCGCGATTGCATAACCTTTGCGACTAGCACCAAGAATTGAGCCAGCTAATTCTTCTTTTTGGGCAAAAGCAATTGCGTGTACAATCCCATCTACTTTTGTAAAACGTTCTTTAATATTTGTAAAGGCTTGTTCAATACTTTCATCATTCGCTACATCACATTCAATTAATCGATTTTCATCATCTACTAACCGTTGTAGGCTTTTTTTCATTTTGGAATTCTGATAAGTATAGATAATATGGGCACCTTGTTCAGCCATCATTTGTGCACATCCCCATGCAATAGAACGCTTATTAGCTACTCCCATAACAACGATCTTTTTTCCTGTTAATATATTTCCCATATTATCCTCCTTAAAACTTTCGATAACGTTTTTTTCTATTTGCTAGAAGTTGATTTGGCGATAATTCTTGCAGTTTGTTTAATCGCTTTAGTAAAACCTGCTCGATATTTTTGCAAGTTTGTTGGTGCTTTTCGCTTTCTGGAATAATTCCTTCAATAATCCCTTGTTTTAATAAAGCTTGCGGCACCATTTGCATTAATTCTGCCGCTTTATCTGCCTTCGTACTATCTCTCCACATAACGGAGGCAAACCCCTCAGGAGATAAAATAGAATAAGTACTATTTTCTAACATCCATACTTCATCTCCACATGCCAACGCTAAGGCTCCCCCACTACCTCCTTCACCATAAATAATCGTGATAATTGGAATAGCAAGCTGACTTATTTGTAAAATATTTTGGGCAATCGCACTACCTTGCCCGTTTTCTTCGGCTTCCTTGCTAGGAAATGCTCCTGCGGTATTAACAAAACAGAATATAGGTCGCTTAAATTTAGCTGCTTGCTTAATTAAACGGAGTGCCTTGCGATAACCACTAGGCATTGGTGAGCCAAAATGCTTTATAATTTTCTCGTCTGTTGTTTTTCCTCGATCGGTGGTAATGACGGTGACTGCTTGCTGATGGAAAGTAGCAATTCCACCAACGATTGCAGGATCATCCCCGCCTGCCCGGTCGCCATGCAACTCAACAAAATCTGGGAAAATATTTTGAATAATCTCCATCCCCGTAATTTTATTGTCGCTGCGAGCACGTTTAACAATCTCGCTTGCTGATAATTGTTCATTCATTAGCAACGCTCCCTGTTTTTAATAGCCATTCAAGCAGCTTTTTTTCATCTTGACGTTTTACAATTCGATCAATAAACCCATGATGCAGGATGTTTTCAGCTGATTGGAGGTCGACAGGAATTTGCTGGTGGATCGTCTGCTCAATAACGCGACGGCCAGCAAAGCCAATAAGTGCATGAGGCTCAGCGAGAATAATATCTCCGTCCATCGCGAAACTAGCAGTTACTCCACCAGTTGTTGGATCAGTTAATACCACGATGTATAAAAGGCCGGCAGCAGCATGCTCATTTATTGCTTGTGAAACCTTCGCCATTTGCATTAACGACATAATTCCTTCTTGCATCCGTGCCCCACCTGAAGCGGTGAATAATACTACTGCTTGTCGATGGGTAGTTGCATATTCAAATAAGCGCGTTATCTTTTCACCTGTAACAGTTCCGAGTGATCCCATAATAAATGTTGGATCCATAATGCCTAGTGAAAATAGCTGATCATTAATTGAAGCTTCACCAGTTAGGACTGAATCATTCAGCTTAGTTTGGCTTTGGAGTTTGCTGATTTTTTCTTGATATCCAGGAAAATGTAACGGATTCTTTGTTTGGAGATCCTTATCAAATTCTTTAAACGAATCCGCTAACCATGAGAGTCGATGACGGGCAGGTATTCGTAATCCATATTCACAGTTAGGACAAACAGCATATTGAGTTAACTGCTTGGCAAATAGTAATTGATGACAATGTGGACACCTTAACCACATTTGATCTGGGACCCTTTCATCAGCATTTTTATCTGCTTTGATGTGCCGTTCACTTAAAGTATTATTTTGATCATATAATTTCACGCTGTCAGCCCCTTCTTCCATTGCGGCAAGAAAGAGTCTTCAAGAAACGTTGTTGAAGCCGTTCCTGCCAAAAATTTAGGATTGTTTAGGATTGCTAAATGGAAATTTTGGTTGGTTGTTATGCCCATAATTACCATTTCATTTAAAAGTCGTTTGATTTTTTCAATAGCTTCTTGGCGATCTTGACCAAGGGCAATTACCTTCGCGATCATTGAATCATAATAAGGAGTGATCTTGCTGCCAGGATAAATAGCAGTGTCAATTCGCATCCCCAAATTACCGACTGGGAGATACAGGTAATTAATCGTTCCAGTCACTGGCGTAAAGTTTTGCTTAGGATTTTCAGCATTTATCCGACACTCAATTGCATGTCCATGAACCTGAATATCCTGTTGGGTAAAGGGAAGTGGTTCATTCGCAGCGACAATAACCTGTGCCTTCACTAAATCGATCCCAGTTACCATCTCCGTCACTGTATGTTCAACCTGAATACGAGTGTTCATTTCCATAAAGTAAAAGTGATGGTCCTTATCCATTAGAAATTCTATTGTCCCCGTATTATGATAGTTAATCGCATTAATGGCTCGCATGGTAATCTGTCCTAGCGTTTTTCGCTCTTGTTCATTTACTAGGACACAAGGACTTTCTTCAATCAATTTTTGTTTATTCCGTTGAATCGAGCAGTCTCGTTCAGGAAAGAAAACGGCATTGCCAAAATTATCACGAAATACTTGGACCTCAATGTGTTTAACATTCTCCATAATCTTTTCAAGGTACATTCGGTCATCATTAAACGAAAGACGGGCTTCGTTTTGGGCCTCACTAAATATTTGCCGCATCTGGTTATGATCGTTAATTCGTCGGATCCCTTTACCGCCACCACCAGCAGCTGCTTTTAACAAAATTGGATACCCAATCTTATTTGCAACCTCAACAGCGTCATTAACATTGGTAATATAGTCATCACTTCCAGGAATTACAGGCACCCCTGATTTTTTCATTTGCTCTCGTGCGTGCTCCTTGTTTCCCATTAAGTCAATAACTGAGGCTTGGGGACCGATGAACGTAATTCCGCATTCTTCACACATTGTCGCGAAGTCCGCATTTTCTGATAGAAAGCCAAAACCCGGATGGATCGCCTGGGCACCTGTACCAAGAGCAGCTTCCAAAATATTTTTTGCATTCAAATATGAATCTTGGGCCCGGGCGGTTCCAACGCATACAGCTTCATCCGCTAGTTGAACATGAAGACTTTCGCGGTCTGCAGTTGAATAAATAGCTACTGTCTTAATTCCTAGTTCCCGTAATGACCGTATTATCCTGACAGCAATTTCACCACGATTGGCGACTAGTACTTTGGAAAACATCAAACCACCTACCCAATCATAAAAGTTAATTCGGCTGTACAGGCTTTTTTACCATCAACCGTTGCAATGCCTTTACCAATTCCAATGTTTTTATGAACTTTTTCTAGGTTGACTTCTAATCTTAACGTATCACCAGGGCGGACTACTTTACGAAATTCTGCTGACCTAATCCCACCAAAATAGGCTGTTTTCCCTTGGAACTCTTCTTGAGATAAGAGAGCGACAGCACCTGTTTGCGCCAATGATTCAACAATCAATGCTCCTGGTAAAACTGGATTTTTGGGGAAATGACCATTAAAAACCTCTTCATTAATCGTGACATTACGCCGTGCAATGGCCTTCTTACCAGGAATTAATTCATCAACTTGGTCAATTAGTAACATTGGGTAACGATGCGGAAGGATTTTTTGAATTTCAGTTATATCTAAAGTTTTATTAGTCATTATCTTTATCCTCCTGAACTGAGAAAAGCGGTTGTTCTACTTCAACTAATTCTTCATTGCTTACACAAATTGAAGTAATGATTCCGTTAAAAGGGCTTTTTATCTCTGTCATCATTTTCATTGCTTCAATCACACAAACAACATCCCCTTTTTTTACATGGTCGCCACTTCTAACATAGGGATCTGCATCGGGGGTTGGCTGGAGATAGACAGTTCCGACTAGGGGCGCAGTTATATTTTGCGAAGGTAAAGTTGGTTGTTCGTTTGTTTTTTTCTTAACTGAAGTCGTTTGCTCTGTTTTTTCGGTTGTTATAAGATTTTCATGCTTGTGGGTTTGCTTATTTTTGCTTAAATAGAGCTGAAAGGAATCTTGATTTATTTCTAATTCACGAATATCAGAATCTTCAAAATTTTGCATTAATGTTTGAATTTCTTTAAATTCCAAGATAGATCACTCCCATTTCTTAAAGGCTAAAACAGCATTATGACCACCGAAACCAAAAGAATTGCTTATTGCGTAACGGGCATTTGATGCGTCACTATTTTCTGCCGTCACAAGGTTAACTGAGCACTTCGGATCTTGGTTAAAACAACCTATATTCAACGGTAATTGTCCCTTTTGTAAAGCGGCTACTGTTAAGACTGCCTCAATTGCTCCTGCAGCCCCAAGCAAATGGCCAGTCATTCCCTTCGTTGAACTGACACGAACATTGCTATCAGGACCAAATACCTGATTGATTGCTTTAGATTCGCCTTCATCATTAGCATGAGTAGCAGTTCCGTGGGCATTAATATAGGAAATTTCGCTAGGACTAATTCCAGCTTCTTTAATTGCAAGTTCCATTGCTCTTGCCGCCCCTGCACCAGTTGGATCAGGGGATGTAATATGGTAAGCGTCCGAGGTAGCACCATAACCGACAATCTCACCAAGAATGTTAGCACCGCGTTTTTGCGCATGCTCAAGCTCCTCTAAAACAAGTGTTGCACCGCCTTCGCCCAAAACAAATCCTTGACGTGCTTTATCAAATGGCAAGGAAGCTTTAAGTGGATCAGTTGCTTGTGATAGGGCTGTTAATGCCGCAAAGCCAGCAATTCCGATCTCATTTACCGAAGCCTCTGATCCACCGGCAATCATTACTTTGGCGCGTCCTTCTTTAACTTGACGAAAGGCTTCTCCAATTGCATTAGTTCCAGTGGCGCAAGCAGTCACAATCGATGTACAAATATTTTGCGCATTAAAGTGAATGGAAATATTACCGGCTGCCATGTTAGCAATTGACATTGGAACAAACATTGGCGATACCCGTCTAGGACCCTTATCATGCATTTTGATAATTTGCTCTTGAATAGTTGTCAAACCGCCAATTCCAGATCCATAGATAACACCCATGTCGACTGGCTTGGTATTTGTTTCGTTAATCTCCGCCATTTCCATTGCTTCAATAGCGCTTTGTAAGGCGTACTGAGAATAAAGATCCATTCGGCGCGCAGCTTTTCTCCCGATGACATCATTAGGGTCAAAATCGTCAATTTCACCCGCTACGGTAATTCCTGTCGGCTTGGCATCAAATTTCTTGATCGCTTTAATTCCAACTTTGCCTGCAAAGCTATTACTTATAAATTCTTGAATACCATTACCATTAGGAGCAACAGCACCCATTCCTGTTATTACAACTCTTGTCATTTAGTTCCTCCTAAATTGTCATTCCACCGTCAACTACAATGGTTTGACCGGTCAAATAATCGTTTTCTGCTAAAAATTTTGCGGTCTTAGCAATTTCTTCTGGCTGTCCTAAGCGGTTGAGGGGGATGAGACTGAGAATTTGTTCTTTTACTCGCTCAGATAATTTTTCAGTCATATCACTAGTAATCATTCCGGGAGCAATCGCATTGCAACGAATTCCACGGTGTGCTCCTTCTTGGGCAATAGATTTAGTAAGGCCGATGATACCTGCCTTGCTTGCCGCATAATTAGCTTGTCCCGTATTACCATGGAGACCCACAATACTAGCAAGGTTAATAATGCAACCGGCTCTTTTTTTGAGCATCTTCTTAAAAATAGGTTGCGTTAACATAAATGTTCCGCGTAAATTAACATTGATGACCTGGTCAAAATCGCTCAATTTCATTCCCATCATTAACTTATCATTCGTGATTCCCGCATTATTGATAAGAATGTCGATCTTCTCGTATATTTGCCAAGCCGCTGCTGCTAATTCACTAACTGATTCTTCGTTTGCAATATCGCCCTTAAGGTAGTGATATTCCGTCCCTAGTAGATCTAGTTTTTCTTTAAGCGCTTTTGGTAAGTCATCTTGACGCCCATTGAGAATTAGCCGACTACCAGCCTTAGCAAACTCTAATGCAGTAGCTGCCCCAATCCCGCGTGTGCTTCCGCTTATAAAAACGACTTTATCTGTCAGTTCCATCTTTTTGCTCCTTTATAAAATTTTCATAATCAACAAGACTTTCAATGTGTTGGGTATTTAAGTGCCGGTCAACTTGGTGAGCAAAGCGAGATAACGTCTTTCCAGGACCAATTTCTAATGTTGTGTCAATTTTCGCGTGCTTGACTAAATTCTTAACATTAGCTCCAAAGTGTGTTGGAACAGCTAATTGTTTTTCAAGAATTCCTGGAAGATCCTCCCAATGAAACAAGCTGTTAGTAGTATTGCTAATAACTTCAATCTGTGGTTCATGGAAGTCAACCGTTTGTAACCGGTTATGCATCTGTTGACGAGCACCGTTAAAGAAAGGAGTATGAAATGCACCATTAACTTTGAGCAGAATCATTCTTTTAGCAAGCTTGTCTTCTTCCATCTTTTTAAGGGTAGCCTTTAAGTCGGTTAATGCCCCGCCCACTACGATTTGTCGTGGTGAATTATAGTTGGCAATATAAACCCGCTGACCGTTTTCTTGTTGAGCGGTGATTAGTTCTTTTATTTCTTGAAGTTGAGGGTCAAGGACAGCTACTAACGTACTTATTTCCCTATCCGCGTCTTGTTGCATAAAGCGAGCACGATCCGCAACTAGTTTGATTCCTTCTTCAAACGAAAGTGAATTACTAGCAATTAAGGCAGCGTACTCGCCTAAGGATAGGCCGATCATCCCCTTAATTGGTAGTTGCGGTAAATCCCGTTTTAACATTCGGTAGATTCCATAACTAACTGTTACAATTGCTGGTTGAACATATGCTGTTTTATTCAACTCGTTATGCTCGTTTTTCA
Source organism: Limosilactobacillus reuteri (assembly GCF_034259105.1). Lineage (NCBI taxonomy): Bacteria > Bacillati > Bacillota > Bacilli > Lactobacillales > Lactobacillaceae > Limosilactobacillus > Limosilactobacillus reuteri. Next base: position 1,087,065 of record NZ_CP139478.1, read on the forward strand.
TAATTTTGAGTAAATCAAGCTCACAAATATCACTTGCCCGACTAACAATCCTTGAAAAAAGGGAGTCGGCCATAAGCTCGACTCCCATTCCCGATCGCTGTGCACCTTGACCGCTAAATAATATTCCGTAGTACATTATTTTTCATCCAATTGTTTCTTTACGAAATCAACAACGTCACTAATAGTCTCAATTCCTTCATCGGCATCTAATTCAATCTCAAACTTATCTTCAAGTTCATTCATAATTTCGAAAACATCAAGACTGTCAGCATCTAGATCATCTTTAATTCGCGCGTTCATTGTTACACGATCTTCGTCAACATTTAATTCATCAACAGTAATAGTTTTTACAGTATCAAAAATTTCTTCTCTAGTCATATTCATTCTTCTTTCTCTATTAATAATTTAAAATTATTGTTCCTGTACTTAAACCGCCGCCAAAACCACTCATTGCAATAATGTTACCTGGTTTAACCAATTCATGAGCAACAACTTGAGTCAATAAAATTGGTTCACTAGCGGCGCCCGTATTTCCATATTCACTAATATTCATTGGAAACTTTGTAATTGGTTGCGCCAGTCTCTTTGCAATTTGAGTAATTATCCGTTCATTTGCCTGATGTAATAAAAAATAATCGATATCGTCTAATTTTAAATTAGCTTGTTGAACGGCAGAAGCAATTGAGCGCGGTACTTCATGAGTAGCAAAACGATATACGTCACGACCGGCCATCACAAAAGGTGAAAGGGATGTTAGTTGCTTAGGGAAGCCAGCTTTAGGCGTTGTTTTTCCGGCAATAATTTTATCTCCCAACTCACCAAATGTATGAAGATCACGGCCGAGAATTAAAGGAGTTGCCGTAGTTGTCTTTTGAAGTAACACTCCGCCAGCCCCATCGCCGAACAATACGGCAGTACGTCGATCTTTCCAGTCAATCAGTTTTGATAATACTTCTGCACCAATTACCATTGCATTTTGCCAATTAGAGCTTTTCAACATTAATTCAGCTGTATTAATGGCATAGATAAAACCAGTACAAGCTGCTGAAATATCAAACGCAATTGCATTTTTCGCTCCTAATCTTCCTTGAACAATGGCAGCAGTTGACGGCGTATAGGCATCAGGAGACATCGTTGCAATAATAATTAAATCAAGTTCAGTTGCTTTCAAATTGGCATTAGTCAATAACTGGTTACCAACATTAAAAGCCAAGTCTGAAGTATTTTCAGTGTTGCTGATATAACGTTGATGAATTCCAGTCCGCGTTTTAATCCACTCATCTGAAGTATCCACAATAGTTGATAATTGTTGGTTAGTAATATTAAGTGGTGGATGATAACTCGCAGTACTAGTAATTCTTAAATTTTGCAATGTTTGTCAATCCTTATCTCTAAGCATGCTCATCCACAAAATCTTCTAAGTTTTGCAAGGCTTTTTTAACAACCTTCATTTCTTCATCATTCATTCCTTTGAGAAAACGTTCAACCATCATGTTATGAAAGGCCCGGTGCGCACGATATAGTACCCGTCCTCTTTTGGTTAAACGTAACCGAACAATGCGGCGATCATCTTTATCACGAATTCTTTCAACATATTCTTTTCGAATTAAACGGTCAGCCATTGAAGTCATTGTTCCTGGAGTTAGATGAAGCTTTTCTGCTACTTGAGAAATTGTTTGATGGTTATACATCGTAATTGCATCAATTGCATGCATCTCTTTAATTGTTAAATCATTGAATGTACTTTTCCGTAACTCATTTTCTTCAATCCATAGAATTCCGGAATAGACTTTGATTAATCCTTTATTGATTTTTTCGTAATCATTATCTTTACTCATAATATATTTCTTCCCTTCAATTTTATTCTATAGCCCCGAATAATTTGATTATCAAAATATATTATAAATGATAATGATTCACCATGCTAAATCTTTTCTTCTCGTTCAGCAACGATAAAGACAAGTTCTGCATTACAAGCTATTTTGTCGTTCACAAGCGCTTGTGTTTCCACAATTCCCATTGATGATCGAACTTTTTTCATAACAACATTTAGTTTTAATACATCACCAGGACGGACCATTTGTCGAAACCTCGCTTTATGAATTGCGCCAAGATAAGCTGTTTTCTTATAAAAATGCGGTGATTTTAATATCAAAATTGAAGCAGCTTGGGCCAATGTTTCGATAATTAAAACTCCAGGCATAACAGGATTATTAGGAAAATGACCGCGAAAAAATGATTCGTTAATTGTGACATTTTTTGTTGCGGTAATCTTTTCTTCAGGAACTAATTCGTCTACATAATCGATGTAGCAAATCGGATATCGATTAGGAATTAATTCCATAATCTCCTGCGTATTCATTATTGCCAAAAAGATTCACCTGCCTTCAAAAAATATTTCGAGTATCAAAATATTCGATGATCAAATTATATTCAAAAATATTTTGAATGTCAAATTATTTTTATATCACCTGAAATGTCAATTTAAATTAGAAAAAAGGTGAAAGTTGTTCTTCTGTGACATGACTCAAGAATACTTCTAATGGTGTACGATAATTAAGAGATTTTCGTGGGATATTGTTGCAACGATGCATTAGCTGAGTGACTAGTTCGTCTGGTAAATCGCGAAAATCTAGCTTTTTACTAAGACCATCACGACGCAAGAGGCCGTTATTATTTTCGTTTAACCCTCGTTGATTGGGAGCACCGACTTCCGCAAAATAGGTGTGAAGATCATACTTATTGGCTATTTCTCGCCATCCAGCAAATTCTTTCCCGTTATCAAAAGTAATTGATTTAACAAAGTGACGTGGCAGTTTAGCGAGCCATTGATCAAGCTGACAATTCACTGCTTCGTCTGTTTTATGATGAATATTAAGGACAATCATTACTTTGGATTGTCGCTCTACTAGCGTCATTACCGCTCCGCGGTGAGCTTTACCTTGAACTGTATCAGCTTCAAAGTGCCCAAATTCATGTTGGTAATGCGGAAAATCACGATATCGTTGATAGATACTGCGTCCTAATTGGCCAGCTTTACCACGATGTTCCACATAGCCATTGGGATGGCGTTTTCCTTTCATCGGTAGCTGTTTAACGGAAAAGCCATACTGATTGCGGGCAAACATGCGATAAAGGGTGCGCATACTGCAGCTAATTGGGTGTTCATGACGACCAATAATAGTATCAGGAGTCCAACCTGCCTTGATTTGCGCATGGATATAGTTAACTTCGATAGTTGGCAGTTGGGTCTGCTTCCGACCACAACGACGCTTATGTCGCTGATAAGTCTGAAGATATTGGTCGATGGTTTTACCGTCGTTGAGGAAACGATAAACACGATAGATGGTTTCTTGACTACGCTGAAGTAATTTAGCAGTCCGATAAGCTTTAGTACCTTGATACCAAAAATCAGCTATGAGAGTTAATTCACGTGTGGTAAGATGTTTATAGGTCATTTGTGATTGCCTTTCTTTTGATTAGGGATATTCAAAAGTCTATCACAAATGGCTTTTTATTTTTTCTAACTTAATTTTACAAACGACGTCATTTAATTCTTAATGCTTGCAAATTAAAATATTTCTTTACTATTTAATTGAGAATTGGTAAAATAATATTTGTTCGTTATTAACGGGAAATAGCTCAGCTTGGTAGAGCACCTGGTTTGGGACCAGGGGGTCGCAGGTTCGAATCCTGTTTTCCCGATAGGTTTAGAGAGTCGTTGAAAGTTTTCTTTCAAGCGGCTCTTTTTAGTATCAAGGAGGATATAAAAATGGAAGCAGATAAATATTTAAAGCTAATTCAAGAGGAGCTTCAGAACCTTCCTGATTATGTTAATGAGTATTATTTGGGGACCAACCATGCAGTCACAACAACCTATCAGTACTTAACTGAAATCCGCCGATTCTTTGATTGGTTACGGTCAAGTGGACTTATCTCTATTAACTCTAATAAGGACTTACCAATTGATACGCTGGCTAATTTACGGCGTAGCGATGTAATGCTGTATATCGATTATTTACAGCATACTACCAATGCGCAAGGACGGTTAAATTCTCCCACTTCAATTAATCGCTCTATTAATGCATTAAGGTCATTGTATAAATTTTTAACAGTCACCGCAGATAACAATAATGGCGAGTCTTATTTTGACCGTAATGTAATGCTGAAAATCGACTCACTTAATGATACAAAAACATTAAATTATCGGGCTCATACGCTGGCTTCACACATGTACCGGGGACAAATGAAATTTGATTTTATCACTTTCATTGAAGAAGAATACCCTAATAAATGTGATAAAAGAGCTCTCCCCTCTTATAAAGTCAATAAGGAACGAGATATTGCAATTATTGCTCTTATTTTAGGAACAGGTGTCCGGGTATCCGAGGCAGCTAACGTAAACCTTGGGGATTTAAACTTGAAGCAATCACTGCTGGACGTAACAAGAAAAGGTGGCCAGAGAGATTCAGTGCCAATTGCACCTTGGGCTATTACTTATATCAAAGCTTATCAAGCGATTCGTGCACAGCGATACCACGCTTTAAAAAAAGATACTGCTTTCTTCCTAACCGTTTATCACAAGCAAACTCGACGGATGACAGCTAATGCAATTGAAAAAATGGTCAAAAAGTATTCAACTGCATTTGGACATCCTCTTACTCCCCATAAATTACGTCATACCCTTGCTTCTGAAATGTATGAGGTAACGAAAGATCAGGTATTAGTAGCCCAACAGTTGGGACAAAAAGGAACATCTGCTACTGATCTATATACCCACGTTGACCAGAAACAGCAACGTGATGCTCTTAAAGAAATTAGTGAAACTTCATATAAAAAGACAAATGAATAAAAGGCTTTTCTATAAAGATAATCTTCGCTATAATGTTAAGCGGTGTATAAATTTTTTATGGAGGAGAAAATTTTGGGCTTTATTACCTCACTATTTGGAAAGAAGCAATATGTTTGTCCATTTTGTCATGAGCACTATACTTTTTCTGCGATGCATGCACGCAAGATAGCCGACAAAGATGGGCAAATTCATTGTTACTACTGTCGTAAGGTCTTACAACAATTGCATTAGTATTAATGATAATTCGCTTTTTTACAATAAAAACTTTCAAAATAAAAAACCGTTAAGCTGAATTTAAGGCCTAGCGGTTTTATTTTTTAAAGTATTTAGTTAAATCAACGTTTGTTAATTCCTGCAAGACCAAACATACTAAGCAATGTTCCCATACCTAGGCCAATCATGGCTTTATTGGCGTTATTTCCAGTTTGTGGCAAACGATTATTAGTTTGAGTTTCAGGTTGCTTAGGCGTTTCTGGAGTTAAAGGAACTTCCGGAGTATTAGGTGTCTCAGGGGTTTTTGGTGTAGTTGGCGTTTCAGGATCATACGGTTTTAATCCATAACCAATTAAGTCCCAATCAACAGGTTTATCACGTTCCCAAGGTAAAGCAGCGGAGTCTAAATCACCAATCATATCAAGATTTTCGCTTGAATCATCCCAAATCCAATCTCCTTGGTTAGTCATTTTAGCTAAAACAGTAGTTGTATTATCAGGATTAATTTGTAACAAGAAGCTTGGTGCCCAGGTCGAGTCCATGCCCTCTCCAGCTACTCCATTTCTATTAGTCATATATGAAGTAACTAATACTTGGTCATCTTTTCCGGCAACAGGGACAGCGTAATATGAATAAGTTGCTGTTCGTCAGTTTGCGGGAACAGAAGCAGTCAAGACCACTCCAGAATCATTTAATGGCTTATAAGATCCAGTTAGACTATCAGCAACATATCCGACCATTGCAACATTATCACCAACGGTATAATTGGCATTCATCCAAGCATCGACATTACTTTCTCGATTTAAACGGGTAGCGGCAAACAAGTAATACTTATTACCTAACTTAACAACATTTGGTCGCTCAATTTCATCACTTACCATTGGTGCAGAAATTAATGGTGAGTATAATTCTGCCACTTTAGGATTCTTTTCGTCCTTGTTTAGTTTGAGGATACCGATAGCTGCATTAGCCCAAGTTGCCCGACTCTTAATATCATCATTGGAAAGAATTCTAAATAAGCTCTTGATATTAAATGCGTCATCTCCGCCATAATTTAACCAGTTATAAATTTGGTCCTCGCCTTGATAATTTTCTGAACCAGTACTTGCTTCAAAAACAAGATACCGATCACCATTATCATCTTCAATTACATGAGCATCATGCATTGCAATATTATCAGCACCCTTGTTAGTAGCTTTCCATTGATCATAAGTTTGGTAGTAATAGCCATCACCTTCGAATACAATATGATCATTTGCTACCTGAGCGATTGACACATTTCCATTATTATCAGTTAAATAAAGAGTAGCGCTAGCAATTTTTTGATGATTGGTATTGTTATCAGATGTGTCTACCCTTGTATAAAATAATTGGATAGAGTTATCACTGTTCAAAACAGCTGATCCTGACCATTCTTGTGAAAGCGCGGTAGCATTATAGCCAAAAATTGGACCTGCATTCTTCCAATGACTTAATTCATTATCACCATACTTATTATATAAGAGATAGATGTGATTATCATTTTGGTTTGGAATCCCCATCATCGCGATGACAAGTTGATAGCCATTCCAATTAGCAACTTGTCCTGTCCGAACATCTTGAACTGGCCATGAATCCCATACATCTAAAGGCTCAATAGTATTAGTTTGTGCATCTTTAGTTGTAGCGGCAGGCATATTTTTGATTTCACTTGCCTTAAAGAATGGAACTGTATACCGACCATCTTGTTTGATTAACGTATCGGCAATCTTTTGGAAGTCATTATAAGTCATTTGTGTACCAGACTTTGCAGTTTTCGAGAAGTTCATCTTATTTAATGCTTTAATCTGGTCATCAGTTAAACTGTTAGGATCAATTCCCGCCTTTTTTACAACGTTTTCAGCATCCTTGTTTAACTTATCGGCAGTATTTTTTTACTGGATTGTTGATCATCGTTTTTGGCAACTGAAGAATCATTAGTGTTTACAGCTAGTTCGCTTTTGGCTTCAGAAGATTCGTTAGCGGGTGCAGTTTTTTGCGTGTCATCATTTTTGGCTGTATTAGCATTTTCTTGAGCCACTTTACTATCTGTGTTATTTAATGAAGCTGTGGAACTTGTAGATGATGTTGTTGCAGCAGAACTTGCTACTTGACTGTTAGAATTTTGTGTATTAGCGGCAGAAGAAGCACTATTTGCATTAGCAGAATTTTTAATAGTCGCATCACTAGCTGCACTAACTTGACCACTACCAAGTGTCACACTTTTAACAGCAATATCATTATCGCCTGTTGTAACTTGTATAGTAGAAGAATCATTATTTTTAGTATTCGTGTCCGCGGATGCGTTTACAGTTGTTGCACCAAACACCAACGCAGCAGTAGAGAGTGTAACGACTGCCCAATTTTTACCGCTTTTATACATTTTCTTATGTTCCTTGCGTTCTAGCATAGAAATAACCCCGTTTCTTTACTTTTTTGCTAAACGTTTAACAATTAACTGTGCATTGTTTTATTATGATTATCTTAAATTATCAATAGTTTCTTCATAAAAAGTTCATATTTAAATATTTACTCATTTTTTTGATAGCAATATGCGTTTTTCTTCTGAGACGAAGTGTAACGACCTACTACTTATCAAAATGAATTTCAGTTCGTCTGAGAGGCAAAAGCTGTTTTTACTCCTATTTTTGTATTATTTTAAAATTAGTAAGACTCTTTTGATAAAAGAGTCTTACATTAACCGAGAATAAACGTTGATATAACAAGCTTTTAAAATCCTATATTTTCGTGTAAGACTGTTGTATAATTTTATTGAAAAAGTGTCTCGCTAAAAATTAGGTCATTTTTGCTATTTTTAGTGGACAAAAAGGAGTTATTTCATTTTATGTTATATAATGCAGCATTAGTTTTAGAAGGTGGCGCATTCCGTGGCCAATACACTGCCGGAATTGTCGATACATTTCTCGCTCACCATATTGAATTTCAAAGTGTAATTGGCGTTTCTGCTGGTTCGCTTTGTGGAGTTAATTTCGTCTCTAAGCAATACGGACGCGCGGCCAATATTAATATTAATCATCGGCACGATCGCCAATATATCTCGATGGCTCGCGTATTTAAAAAGCAAATAATTAATCTTGATTACCTTTTTGAGGATCACGGATATTCTTGGCAGAATTTTAATGAAGCAGCCTATCGTCGGTCAGCCTCTCATTTCACAGCCGTCGCTACTTCAGTAAAAACAGGAAAAACAGTTTTATTTACGGATCCTGTTGGTGAGGAGCTAACCAATGCCCTCAAAGCTTCCTCATCAATGCCATTTCTTTCAGATCCACAGGAAACTTCCCAAGGTCCTTGCCTTGATGGTGGGATCACAGATTCAATTCCATTTGATATTGCACAACAACAAGGTTATGACAAGATTGTTGTTGTTCGAACCAGGGATGTTAACTACCGAAAGAAGCCGTCCAGTTCTGCTGTAAAGAAGTTATACGACATGGTATATAAAGATTATCCCGAATTTGCTAAAGCGGGGATTAATCGTCTCCTTCTCTACAACCAACAGATTGCTGAAATCAATCGTTTATCTCGTGAAGGAAAGATCTTTAATATTGCTCCCTCTAAACCAATTAAAATTAAGCGGATTGAAGGAAATATTAAGAAGATTCGAGCACTTTATGAAACTGGGCGGAAAGAAGGAGAGGAAATCGTCCCTGCTTTAGTTGATTACCTCGCAAATTAACAAAGGAAGAAATATTATGTCAACTAAGAAACGCGTTTATATTCCCAAAAATAAGACGAATGGTCAAATTAAGGGTAAACGGAAAATATGGGTAGAAAATGTTAAGTTTTTGACCCTTGAAGAATATGATCAGTTACGTGAGACAATTAAATTGCATTCTCGTCCTGAATTGGTTAATCGTAACCTATTACTAATTGCAATTGCCCTCAATAATGGATTACGAGCATCAGACGTTGTAACGTTAAGAGTTGGTCATGTTCTAAATAAAACTAAAACCCGTGTTATTGAACAAAAAACTGGTAAAGCTAAAACGCTCTTTTGGAATAATTGCCTTGCCGAGATTATTGATTACCTTAATGATTTAGATTATAAAGATGAAAATGATTACCTTTTCCCTGGAAAACAAGAAGGCCATTTTTCTGTACACGGCTTTTATGAGATGCTTCAACGAATGGCTAGAAAAACGGAAAACAATAAAATCGTTGCTAAGATTGGAACGCACTCTTTTAGAAAGACTTTTGGTCGACAACTCTATAAGAAAGGTGTTAACGTTGAAATTATTTCCCAGTTGTTTAACCACTCCTCTGAACGAAATACACGTCACTACCTAGGGATTGAACAAGAAGACCTCGATAAAGTTGTTCAAAACTTTAAATTTGAATAGTTATTATTCCAAATATTATGTAAACTAAAATATTTAGTCATTTCCCTAATAGACTTAGGAAAATAATTCATTAGAATTAAAGTCCCGAAATGTCAATTTAAGTTAGAAAGCCGGCTTTTTGGGAGGAATTTAAGTAGGCCTTATGCAAATAACATAATTTTAATAGCTATTTATATCCTAACTGTTGATATTAACTAAATTTAACATTGAATTGAAGAAGTCTTATCATTCAATTGATTTAAGCTCTTCATAAGCAAAAAGATGGCGACGTTGAGAAAAAGCTTTTCTCGTGTCTCCATCTTTTTTATAATTCTTCGGCTTGTTTATACAGCTTCGAGATTACTTTTGGCGGTAAATTACTATTTTCAAGGAAGTTAAGCAACTCATCACGGTTAATTATTCCTGCTTGAATTCCACTTATAATCTCATTTGACAGTTTAGGATCTTCCAAATTAATTTCCATTTCAGCAACCAATTTAGTAATATCTTTGGTCATTAACAATTCATAATTAGACCATCCCCGGTTCCACGGGCGCCGGATATTTGTCGCAATTAATACTAACAGTTTAATCAATGGTTCATTAGTTTTATCCTGTTTAACACTAAGGCCGTGCTCCTCGTTTAAAAATGCAACAACCTTATTGATAGCCTCATTTACACTTGATAATTCAAGTCCATAAGCGCTCATTTTCAATTGATAAAGGGATAGGAAAGCAGCGCCTTTAACATCGTCCCCAGATAATCCATATTGGTTAGCAAGCAACTCTTCCAAATCTTGTTGATAGTTACTGATATTGGCAAATGGATTAAATTTATTGTCAATTAAGACTTCTTTTTCTGGAATATAGTATGGAAGGCCCTGTTGATGTTTATAAAACGAAGGAAGTCTATCTCCATCTTTAATAAGAAGTGGACTAAAGATAAAAATTTCAGGAGCAATATCAACATCCCTAAATTCTTCTCTAAAGTCAATAATAAAGTATTCCATCGTCATTTCATTGAATTTATTTTGGATGTATTGATCGAATCGTTCTTTATCAATTGATGGATTTTGGCCATGAATAATTTGGTAAGCCTGTTGTGCAGAAATAAGGCCATACAAAGCAACAAATGATTTGAGATATTCGTCAATCATTTTATCAGTTTGTGGATCGAATACTACTGGAAGTTTATCTGATTCACTAAATAATGAAGCAAGAAAATCTTCTATCGTTTGATCTTCCTCCTCATCTTCGTCAAAGTCGACCGGATCTTTTTGCGTGTATACGAGAATGTCATCGTATTCATTATCACTAATAATGTCTTTATCTTTTAAGTACTTTGCTAGTTTTTTCAACGAGGCCTTAATATTCGTTCGTTCTGTTTTGCCTACTCCGTGAAATTCCAGTTCATCAACACTAGTTTGAATATCAAGATTAAAAATAGTGCTCAAACGATAGGCGACCCATTCATTAAGATAAAATTGCAAGTTATCTCGATAGCGGCGAATAGTTTTAGTACTATAATTATGTTTAGCATCAGCAAGAAAGAGGTCTAAGAGTTGATTATTTGCGTCTTGGATTTGTTAGATTGCATTATCAACTCCATCGGCAGTAAGTTTTTCTCCATCTACCTGACTTAATTTCTTTAACTTATTAGTAATTTCTTTTAAGTACAGTTCTTCCAAATTTACGTGTTTAATGCTAAACGGTTGAGCCATTTCGATTACCTTAACCGTCTCGCCTTCACCAACATAAATTCTACCTTTTTGCTGTACCTTTTTAAGCAATGCTTTTGCTAAGTCTATTTCATTAGTGCTAGTTTTTTGTGGCTTTATGACATTCTGATAAAAATCGGTTATAGTTTTTACTTGTAGAGGGTGAATCGTTTTATTGATTTGCCAATCCCCACCGGTTGCTAAGTAATCTGTCAATGACTCAGCAGACAGTCCTAGCTCTTGCCAAATTATTGCTAGTTGCTTCTCAAACCGCTCTTTAATCGTCTGTTTATTTTTAGCATTTACATCAAATAAGACAATTGCCATGGTAGTAGCATCATTTAAGAAAATCATGTTCTTTTTGCGTTTAGCGGTATAGTAAGTAGCATGCCATGAAAAAAGCGGATTAGCTAATGCTCCTGCCACAGTCTCTTCGCTCATTGCTTGTTGATAAGTATTAAATAGTTTCTGTGCTTTCTTTTCGACGTTAATAAACACTTAGTTTCCCCCATCTCTTTTCGTAATCATTACATTTCCATCTTCTGGATTTCCATAGACTTCATAAGCACCATTGAGCTTAATTTCCCGATAGTCTTGACCGGCATAGTTTCCTTTAATCGTATACTTTCCATCTGGTAAGGTGCCAACAGGTTGGAAGAGCTCTGGTACCGGCTTTTTATCTGTGACGATAATTTCAAATTCGCCGTCTACTCCCCCATTGCTAAATGTCAACTTTTGACTAGTGTCATCATTAATAATGATAACTTCAGCTTTATCAGTAGTCTGACGTATTTCTTCTTCCATTTCTAAATTCTCCTACCTTTTTATTTATTACATTTTACAATTATCATTCCCATTTTGCCAATTATCTTTATTGATATTCATAAAGAATAATTTGCGGCATACTATTAATAGACAATTTATTGCATTAGGGGTGCCCATAGTGCTGGGCTGAGATGTGCAGAGACGCATGGACTCTAGAACCTGTAAGTTAACGCTTGCGTAGGAAAATGCACTGAACTTTAATACTCAAAGTAGGTGTATTTCCTACCTTGAGTATTTTTTATTTAAGGAGCTAATTTTATGGTACAACGTCAAATTAACTGGTCACTAATCGATCGGGTTCGTGCTAAAAATCCGATTGTCCTTAACCTGGCCAATTTAGTAACAATTGATAAAGTTGCCGATGCCGTTAGTGCTGTCGGAGCGTCGCCAATCATGTCTGTTGAACCTGCTGAAGCGGATGAAATGGTGATGCTAGCAAATGCCCTTTCTATCAATCTCGGAACGATTAATGAACATCAGGCAACACAAATTAGAACGGTTCTGCGAGCTGCCACGCCACTAAAGCCCCTCGTTTTAGATCCAGTAGCGGTAAGTGCGGTTCCATCCCGCTTAAAGTTTGCCCACTCATTGCTAAATGATTTTCATTTTGATGTTATTCGTGGTAACGCCAGTGAAATTGCTGCTTTAGTAGAAGCTGACAATACTAGTCATGGAATCGACGCTGGTAAAGTTCCTAATCAGGTTCAAATTGCCGAAACGTGTGCTCGACGTTACCATTCAATTGTAGTCTTGACTGGTGAAACTGACATAATAACTGATGGGCAAGTTGTCTATGAAAATCCCTTTTCTGCCGAGATGTTAACGATGAATGTGGGTAGTGGCGACATGCTTTCTAGTATCATCGCTGCATTTTTAGGGACTACTACTAATACTTGGGATGCATGTATTGTTGCAACGGTTTTGGTATCTGCTGCTGGAGTATTAGCTAACCGTTATTCAGTCGGACTCGGTTCGTGGCAAGTACAATTTTTTGACCAGCTTTCGATTATGGATACGAAAGCATTACTAGAATTCTTTGATGAAAGTGAGGAAGATTACCTTGATTAATGATTATCCCCAGGCTCTAACAATTGCTGGAACTGATAGTGGTGGTGGTGCTGGTATTCCAGCAGATGTAAAGACGATGCAAATGCGCGGCGTATACTCAGCGATGGTAGTCGTAGCGGTCACAGCCCAAAATACATTAGGAGTGCAAGATGCCCTGCCAATGCCTGAAAAATTAATTAATGAGCAATTCGCTTCAATTGCTGGTGATTTGAAAATTAGGGCTTGTAAAACGGGGATGCTGGCTGACCCTATCCGTGTAAGAACTGTTTTACGAAATTTAAAGAAATATGATTTGGGACCGCTTATTGTCGATCCGGTCATGGTAGCAAAAGGAGGCGCAAAGTTACTTAGTGATGATGCAATTTCAATTGTAAGGGATGAACTTATCCCCCTCGCCTCTCTGGTTACGCCAAACATTCCAGAAGCTTGTGAGTTGACGGGAATTGCAATAAGGGATAAAAATGATATTAAAAAGGCTGCCCGCGAATTACAAGAGCGCGGAGCAAAAAATATTCTCATAAAAGGTGGCCATGCAGAATCTTCAGACAAGGCTGATGATTATATTTTATTTGAAGATGGTAATGATATGTGGTTAACTGCGCCTCGTGTTAATACTAAAAATACTCATGGGACTGGTGATACAATTTCTGCATGTATTACTGCGGAAATTGCTAAGGGTCACTCCATGGAACAGGCAATTATGATTGGGAAGACATATGTCGAAAAGACGATTAGTAAGGGTATTAATGTTGGTCATGGGCATGGGCCACTTAATCACTGGGTTAAAATTGAAGGAGACGATCTAAAATGATATTTGATCCAAAAATGTTACAAGTATACTTAGTTGGTGGAACACAAGATGTTCATAATGACGTTGTTAAATTTCTCGAAAAAGTGGAGCTAGCAATGAAGAGTGGTATCACCGCCTTCCAATATCGAGAAAAAGGAAACTCGAAGTTACGGCCTAATGAACGAGTAGACTTAGGACTAGAATTACGGACCTTATGTACGCACTATGCGATTCCATTGATTGTTGATGACGACTATGAATTGGCCCAGCAAATTAACGCTGATGGAGTTCACGTTGGGCAAAATGATACTAAGATTGAACAAGTATCTGTCGCTGTAGGTCATCAGATGTTCATTGGCTACTCCTGTAATACACCAGAACAAGTTGAACGCGCTAATACAATGGACTTTGTTGATTATATCGGTTGTGGCCCTGTTTTCCCTACAAAATCAAAGCCTGACGCCGATACTGCTATTGGGATCAATCGTCTTGAACGTTTAAACATGATCAGTGAGCGTCCTGTAGTTGCAATTGGGGGTATCGATGAAGAAAATATGAAAGTTGTTCACGACACTGGAGTTGCAGGTCTAGCTGTTATTTCCTTAGTCTTTGATAGCAAGGATCTTGTAGCAACTGTAAAGAAAATGAAGAATTTGTATAAATAAAATAGCAAGGTTGAAAGTTGAAGGGATTTCTCTTTCAGCCTTGCCATTTTATTAGGTAATATTTTTTACTAAAGATTATTTTGTACTTGCTTTTGCTTCCTGCATCCATTTTGAAATTCCAATTGAAATTGCGACTCCAATCCCCAGGGGAAGAAAAGCTGTAAAGTTAAGGTGACAAACTTCAAATAACATAAATAATGCCATTAACGGTGCCTGCTGTGACGCTGCTAAAAATAATGAGGCACCGATAACTGCACACTGAGTTAAAGTCACAACCGGGAAGAAGTGCATATAAGGAATACCGAGAAATACTCCAATAACTGCTCCAGCGGCAATCGATGGTGTCAGTGTTCCTCCATAGCCCCCACATTTGATTGTAAATAAGGTAACCACTACTTTAGCAACGAGGCCAAACAAGAGCGCTCCTAGGACTTGAGAATTGATAGTGGTCGTATTCATGGCTAATTGAGCAAGTCCCCGTCCATTACCCATAATTTGCGGATAAAAAGCTGCAATTGCTCCTGCTGAGAATGATAAAAGCGGTAACTGCCAGAAAATGTTTTTACCCGTTGCCTGTTTACTAGAAGCTGCTTTAACTCCTTGTTTAAACCAGGTTCCGGTTACTCCAAGGATTAAGCCTAACACAATTGCTAATGGAACGGATAGCAAAGAGAAGTCACGACTTCCGACAATATAATATGGTTCGAATCCTTTTAAAATCGAACCAATCATCGTCGCAATTACTGACATGATTAAGCTAACGGAAACTGAACGGGCATTAATGCGCCGGTATAAAATTTCTAAACAGAAAACAGTTCCTGTAATAGGTGCAATATAGACCCCCGCGAATCCGGCTCCAGCAGCAGCGGCGATCAATAAACGTTTATCTTCATCATTAAGGTGCAACCATCGATAAGAATCAAGCACTCGGGACCATTTCTGAGCGATAGCAGCCCCTGCTTCTCGTGGGGCTAATTCACGACCGATGAAATTCCCAGTCCCTACGAAAAAGATCTGGGTAACTACGTGAATAAATGTTTTTCTTAACGGCATTTCTTTACCATTTAGGGCATTTTTAATGCTAACTGGATGATAATGGCGCTGAAGGAAGTACCAAATAATGGTAGCGATTATCCCCCCTATTAGCACCGAGACAAATCGATGAATAGGAAAAATATTAATATTAACCGGAATCTTATTTGTCTCGTTAAAATTTAAAAAATAATGCTCTGTTAAATCTAGAATAGCGCTAAGGATCAATGAGCTAAACCCAACGACTATTCCAAGAACAACCGTTGCAATAGCTAATGAAATGTTCTCTTGCGTTTCTTTCATCTTTTCGTCTCCTATAAAAATAAATCACCTTCCAGTTTATCACGGATGAATGTAAAAAGATAACAGCAATCTTTTAATATGTGGTGGATTATAGAATGAAGTTAGCCACCCAGTTGGTGGTAAATAAAAAACGCCATTCGGCGTGACATCAGGTATCATATTAAGTGAACCAAACCTATATGAAAGGATGTCCGTCAAATGACGCACTTAAATGATACCATGTCTACTAGTTTATTGACTACTCATAAAAAGAATGCTCATCTTACTAAAGAAGAACGTGTGATGATTGCGACTTTAAAGTCGCAAGGACTTTCCAATCGCGCAATTGGTCGCCAATTAGGAGTTAATCATCAAACAATTAATAACGAGCTCAACCGTGGTACGGTCCGCCAACTTCATCGTCAAAAATCTAATGGTAAGATTTACGAATATTCTTACTACATCTATAGTTATGAAGCTGGTCAGGCCACATATCTTGAACATCACCGCCATTCTGGTCGTCATCGCTTATATTATTCTTCAAAGCAATTTTTACGATTAGCTGATCAGCTAATGCTTGGTGAGTTTGACGACCACCATTACTCCCCACAAGCGGTTATTTATAAGGCTCGAGATTTAATGAATGATGGCACCCTGATCCCAAAGTCGGTTGTAACTTTATATCAATGGATTAATGAGGGTGTGCTTCGTACGTCCAATTTAGACCTCTTTGAAAAACCTAAACGTAAGCATCATCGAACTCATCCGCAAGCTAAAAGGTGCTTAGGGCCTAATATTGCTCAACGACCTCAAACTGCGGACCAACGGTCCGAAATTGGCCATTGGGAACTAGATACAGTTCAGGGACAGAAAAACGGTAATGACAGTGTTGTACTAGTAATGACTGATCGCCTTTCACGAGTTAATATCACGAGTAAAATTGCTGGTAAAACTGCGCATGCAGTAAATCAGTTCTTTATAAATTTACGCCAGAAAATGGGCACAGATGCTTACTATCGCATCTTTAAGACAATAACCTCTGACAACGGTTCAGAATTTAGTGAGTTAACACAAGTTCACGATCATGTTTTCTATGCTGATCCGTATTCCCCTTGGGAACGTGGATCCAATGAGATCAATAACCGGTTTCTCCGCAAGGAGATTACCAAAGGTGAAGCTATAAATAACTATAGTAGTGCTCAGATCATAGCGACTAATGATTGGATGAATCACTATCCACGAGCTATGTTTAATGGACATTCGTCAATGGATATCTATCGTAAGGCCTTCTACCAAGAGATATCACAGCTCCATCAACCAATAATCAATTGGTCAGTATTATTTATTTGAGTCCAGTGGCTAACTTATTCTTGAAATTTAGGATCTTTTAATATGTTGGATATTATGTAAACTAAAATACGACCGAAGAATAAGCGCTAAACTTCTTTCTCAGTCGTATTTCTATCTCAGACTATTGTTGGACATACGTCTGTGTTTGTGGATCAAATTCAAATGTCAATTTTTGATCATTTAATTCTACAAAGATCTTTCGATAATTTTTATCATAACCATTATGAAGCATATCTATTGTTGCTCCGTTTTGAGAAGCCTTGATTTGATAAAGGTTGTATTCATCGCCTTGGTAAGCAAAGTCAAGGCCATTATCTTGGTAATGAATATATGAGGCATGTTGTCCATATAAACGGAAGGTCATTGTTTCATTAGGTTCATCACTAGTATGACTTACTTCAGGGCCCCATGGAATAATCGTATTCTTTTTAACGAATAGTGGTAACTTATCAATTGGCGCTTCTACTAAAATTGACCGCTTACCTGCATATTCAACACCGTTCCAAAAGTCAATCCACTCCCCTGCTGGCAAGTAGACTGCTCGCGTATTTTGGCCTTCTTGAACTACTGGAGCAACTAGTAATTCATCGCCAACCATATATTCATCGTTCATTGTCCGAACAGTAGGATCCTGATCGTAGTTTAATACTAACGGACGCATTATTCCGAGCCCATTCTTTGTCTCCTTGTAACAAAGATCGTATAAGAATGGAATAAAACGATACCTTAACTTTAAATACTTCCGGTAGATTGAGAGCGTTGGTTCACCGAATACCCAAGGTTCTTGTTCACGGGTTCCCATTGAAGCGTGATTACGATAGAGAGGACTAAATAAGGCTGCCTCAATCCACCGTGTTAGCATTTCGGCCGTGGCATCTGCACCAAATCCACCAATATCAGTTCCCACAAAGGTAAAGCCACTCATCCCTAAATTACATAATTGAGGAATCATCATTTGTAGATGAGGCCACAAACTTTGGTTATCACCTGTCCAGACGGTTGAATACTTTTGCGTTCCCGCATAAGCAGCCCGAGTAATGACATAAGGTCGTTTATGACTGTATTTCTTTAATCCATTGTAAGTAGCCTTTGCCATATTATGTCCATAAACATTATGCAATTTCTTATGGGTAGAAGGGTACTTTCCGTCACTAAAGACAATATTATCAGGGATTTCACCTTCAAACGATGCTGGTTCGTTCATATCGTCCCAAATTCCAGCTGTTCCGGTATCAACAAGGTATTTACAATTATCAGCCCACCATTGTTGTACCTCTTCTCGGCCAAAGTCAGGGAAAACAGCATCGCCAGGCCAAACCTTATTAACATAAACGGTCCCATCAGGATTCTTAACAAAGTATCCTTTCTTAATTCCTTCTTTATAAATTTTATACTTTTTATCTTGCTTAACACCGGGGTCAATAATCGGCATTACTCTAAATCCTTGGTCTCTTAACTTTGAAACAAATGCTTGAGGATCAGTAAACTTTTCTTTGTTCCAAGTAAATACTCGGTAACCATCCATATAGTCAATGTCAAAGTGGATCACGTCACAGGGAAGATCATTTTCTCGCAATTTAGTCGCAATCTCTTGAACTTTTTCAGGACTTACACTATACCCCCAACGTGATTGCTGATAACCTAGTACCCATTTTTGTGGCAATGGAACGCGCCCAGTAAGGTAAGTATAATTTGTAACAATATCCCTCAAGTGCGGGCCCCCGATAATGTAATAATCAAGATTACCGGCAACTGCAGAATAAAAGTAGTAATTGACATTTTCTTTTCCTAAATCAAGATGACTACGATAAGGATTATCAAAGAAGAGACCGTATGGATGACCATTCTTTAAACCTAACATAAAAGGAATAGACTTATAAAGCCGGGTAAAACTTTCTACTTGGGGTGCTGGATTATCAGTGTTCCAGTTATCGTATTCGTAGCCTCGTTTATTCAAGTACCCGGTTTTATCACCAAGACCATATATCTGTTCATCAGTAGCTAAAGATTTAATTACCTCAAAATATGTCTTATCCTGGTCACTTCCACCAGCAATATCGTGACCTTCTGCAGCAACTAATTTTGCATGAGCCTCATCTAATCCACGGTCAATTGGTGTTCGTTTGCCCTGATAATCAATAATTAATGGATGACCATCTTTGTCATAAACATCTATTTTCTCATCGTCGTATATTTTTACAATTAACGCCGCCGTAGTTAATTCAAGATGGTCACCATGATCTAAGACAGTAAAGTTAGTTTTAGTTGTTTTGTTGCCTTCAATAGCATATGATGCTCCTTTTTCACCGTGATCTTGAAATACCCGAATAATTTCAGGCGTAATAACTGATAAAACTATTGCACTGTTTTAATAATTAATCGTAACTTTTTGATTAACAGTTGCATATCCACGTAATTGGTTGTTCATTAATGTCGTCCTTCCTCTTTTTTACTTTTATTGTATCGCATTTATTTTGAATGTAAACGTTTTCGTGAAGAAGGAATAACTTTTTAAGAATAAATGGGATATAATTAATTGTGATAATGAAAATGAATGAGGCTTATAAATAATGCATAAAAAAGCACAAATCGGATTCGGACTTTTTTGTTGGATTTTATTCGGAGTATTACTCTTTAATGTTTTAACTAAATCTCCATTTGTTCGTTTAATCGATGCAGGTGGCTTTGATCTGACTGCCCCAGTGTCTAAGTTTAAGACTACTATCCTGACCGAATTAACCTTTATGGGTGACCCAGTTACAGTCGGCATTATAACAATCGGCTTAATGCTCCTGTTATGGCGTCGCGGAAGAGCAACTGATAGTGTTTGGTATGGCATGTTACAATTTATTGGTTACTGTTTAGTTATCCTCATCAAGTATAGTGTTACTCGTCTCCGTCCTTCCTTTCGGTTAATTGATGTTAGTGGATATAGTTTCCCAAGTGGGCATACCTTTTCAACTGCTATTTTCACTTTTACGATCCTAGCCCTCCTTTTACCCTATTGTAAAGTTAAGTGGCAGAGGGTAATCTTAGGAATCGTCGGCGCTCTATGGATCATTATTATTATGTATTCGCGAGTTTATTTACGAGCTCATTTTACTTCCGATGTGATCGGGGCCTTTTTATTAGCTAGTGGATGGTGGTTATTAGCTAATAGTCAGCGCGCTATTTTCTTTCATTGGTTACAAAAACCAGTCAATAAAGTCTAACTATCAAAACACTGAGCTGTAATCAATGAGCAATTATAGCTCAGTGTTTTGCTGTTTTATTACTATTTC